>NZ_JBHYXD010000115.1:0-28554 GCF_042751995.1 Streptomyces sp. NPDC059371
TCCTTCAGCCGCCGGCCGTCGTCGGGGCGACGGCCCGGGCCCCCCCCCCCCCCGGCCGTGCGTGTCCGGCCGCCCTGGAGGCGGGCTCAGACGGTCTCGGGGAGCTCGTCGAGCCCCTCGGCGACCAGCTTCGCCAGACGGTCGAGAGCGACGTCCGCGCCGTCGGCGTCCGACGAGAGGACGATCTCCTCGCCACCCTGGGCGCCCAGGCCGAGGACCGCGAGCATGGAGGCCGCGTTGACGGGGTCGCCGTCGGCCTTCGCGATCGTCACGGGGATGCCGGAAGCCGTGGTGGCCCGGACGAAGATGGAGGCGGGGCGGGCGTGGAGGCCCTCGGTCCAGCCGACGTTGACGCGGCGCTCAGCCATGAGATGCTGCCCTTCGGGTATTCAGGGTTGTCTAGACCATTGTTCCATATCGCGAGGTGTGCCCGGACGGCCCCCGGCGCCACCCGCCGCGGTGTCGGTCGAAGAGCCGTGCCGACGCCCGTCGTCCTCAGACTGCCCCGCGCCGTTGTCGTACGCGAGCCGTACTCTGGGGCCCATGCAGACCTCGTCGGACCGGCACGAGTACCCAGCCCACTGGGAGGCCGACGTGGTGCTGCGCGACGGCGGCACCGCACGCATCAGGCCCATCACCGTCGACGACGCCGAGCGACTGGTCAGCTTCTACGAGCAGGTGTCGGACGAGTCGAAGTACTACCGCTTCTTCGCGCCCTATCCGCGTCTGTCCGCCAAGGACGTCCGCCGCTTCACCCACCACGACTTCGTGGACCGGGTCGGCCTCGCGGCCACTGTGGGCGGCGAGTTCATCGCCACCGTGCGCTACGACCGGATCAACGCGGACGGCATGCCCGCCTCCGCGCCCGCCGACGAGGCCGAGGTCGCCTTCCTCGTGCAGGACGCCCACCAGGGCCGGGGTGTCGCCTCCGCGCTGCTCGAACACATCGGAGCGGTGGCCCGCGAGCGTGACATCCGCCGCTTCGCCGCCGAGGTGCTGCCCGCCAACAACAAAATGATCAAGGTCTTCACGGACGCCGGGTACACCCAGAAGCGCAGCTTCGAGGACGGCGTCGTACGCCTGGAGTTCGACCTCGAACCCACCGACCGCTCGCTCGCGGTGCAGCGCGCGCGGGAACAGCGCGCCGAGGCCCGTTCCGTCCAGCGGCTGCTCGCCCCCGGCTCGGTCGCCGTCGTCGGCGCCGGGCGCACACCCGGAGGGGTCGGTCGCAGCGTCCTCGACAACCTCCGCCAGGCCGGTTTCACCGGACGCCTGTACGCCGTGAACGCGGCACTCCAGGAGAAGGAACTCGACGGAGTCCCGGCGCACCGCTCCATCAGGGACATCGCCGACCCCGTCGACCTCGCCGTCGTGGCCGTGCCCGCCGAACACGTCCCCCAGGTCGTGACCGAATGCGGCGAACACGGCGTGCAGGGACTGGTGGTGGTCTCCGCCGGCTACGCCGAGAGCGGCCCCGAGGGACGCGAGCGCCAGCGCGAACTCGTACGGCACGCGCGCACGTACGGGATGCGCATCATCGGGCCCAACGCCTTCGGTGTCATCAACACGGCGCCCGACGTACGGCTGAACGCCTCGCTCGCCCCCCAGATGCCCCGCCCCGGACGCATCGGCCTGTTCGCGCAGTCCGGCGCCATCGGCATCGCCCTGCTGTCCCGGCTGCACCGGCGCGGTGGCGGCGTCACCGGCGTGACCGGCGTGTCGACCTTCGTCTCCTCGGGGAACCGCGCGGACGTCTCCGGCAACGACGTCCTGCAGTACTGGTACGAGGACCCGGACACCGACGTCGCCCTGATGTACCTCGAATCCATCGGCAACCCGCGCAAGTTCACCCGCCTCGCGCGCCGCACGGCGGCCGCGAAGCCCCTGGTCGTGGTCCAGGGCGCGCGGCACGGCGGGGCCGCGCCCCAGGGACACGCCATCCGGGCCACACGGCTGCCGCACGCCACCGTGTCCGCGCTGCTGCGCCAGGCCGGAGTGATCCGGGTGGACACGATCACCGAACTCGTCGACGCGGGGCTGCTGCTGGCCCGCCAGCCGCTGCCCCGGGGCCCCCGCGTGGCGATCCTCGGGAACTCCGAGTCCCTGGGGCTGCTGACGTACGACGCCTGTCTCGCCGAAGGGCTCCGGCCGCTGCCGCCCCGGGATCTCACCACGGCTGCCTCGGCGGAGGACTTCCACAAGGCCCTGTCGCAGGCACTCGCCGACGACGGCTGCGACGCCGTCGTCGTGACGGCCATACCGGCCGTGGGGGAGACCTCGGCCGCCGACGAGGCGCTCGCCGAGGCGCTCCGGTCGTCCGCCCTGGAGGCTCCGGCGAAACCCGTCCTCGTGGTGCACGTCGAGCTCGGCGGACTCGCCGAAGCCCTGTCCGCCGCCGCGAGCACCGCCCCGCAGGCCCCGGAGGGCGCACCCGGCGCGTCACCCGGCGCCCGCTTCCACCCCTCGGACCGGTCGCCCGCCGCGCCACGTGCCGAGTCCGTGCCGGACTCCCGGCTCATCCCCGCCTACCCCGCCGCCGAACGTGCCGTCCGCGCCCTCGCCGAAGCCGTCAAGTACGCCCAGTGGCGCACGGACGCCCATGAGCCCGGCAAGGTTCCCGAGTACGAGGACATCGACGAGAAGGGGGCCGCCCGGCTGATCGACGACCTTCTCGCGCGCGGGGAGGGCCTCACCCTGGGCGGCGGACAGACGGCGGAACTGCTCGGGCGCTACGGCATCGACGTGCACCAGGCACTGTCCGCCCCCACCCCGGACGACGCCGTGGCGGCCGCGCGCGCCATCGGATACCCCGTCGCCCTCAAGACCACCGCCCCGCACCTCCGGCACCGCGCGGACCTCGGCGGCGTACGCCTGGACGTGGCGGACGAGGAGCAGTTGTGCCGGGCGTACGCGGAGCTGACCGAGCTGTTCGGGCCGCCCACGGTGCTGCGCCCTGTCGTGCAGAGGATGGCGCCGCGCGGTGTCGACACGGTCGTCCGCGCGGTGATCGACCCGGCGGCCGGGGCTGTGCTCTCCTTCGGGCTCGCCGGAGCCGCCTCCGAACTGCTCGGGGACACCGCGCACCGGCTGGTCCCGGTCACCGACCGGGACGCGGCCTCGCTGGTCCGGTCGATCCGGACGGCACCGCTCCTGTTCGGCTGGCGGGGCTCCGCGCCGGTCGACACGGCGGCCCTCGAAGAGCTCCTGCTGCGGGTCTCCCGGCTGGTCGACGACCACCCGGAGGTCGTCGCGGTCTCGCTGGAGCCGGTGGTGGTGGCCCCGGCCGGCCTGAGCGTCCTGGGCGCCACGGTACGGCTGGCCCGCGCCCCCCTCCGTGACGACCTCGGCCCCCGCACCCTGCCGGTCGTCTGACCGCACGGGCTCCATGGCCGTCCAGGGAGTCCGAGTCCGGGGAGAGGCCGGGTCCGGGGAGACGCCGGGTCCGGGGATTCCGGGCCGTCTGAGCCGTGGAGGCCGCCGGGGAGTCGGGACCGGCCGAGTCGCCCGAGTCGCCCGAGCCGTCCTGGCCGGCCGAGTGGTCCCGGCCTGCCGAGTCGTCCGGGTGCCGGAAGGCGATGTCTCCGTGCCGGCAGGCACCCCGCCCGGACGCCTGCCGTGCCCGCGTCCCGCCCGTCACCCTGCGCGATACGGTCTGATCCGTCCACGACAGACCCACGCGAGCGGTGCCTCGCAGTCAGTGGGCCCCCGTAGGATGGACGGCATGGCCAAGACCAGTACGACGACCCAGGGGCTGCGAGCGGCGATCGAGCGCAGCGGCTACTACCCGGCCCTCGTGGCCGAGGCGGTGGAGGCCGCGATCGGCGGCGAGACCATCCGGTCGTACCTGGTCCACCAGGAGACCACGTTCGACGCGAACGAGGTGCGGCGGCACGTCACCGTGCTGGTCCTCACCGGCAACCGTTTCATCGTGAGCCACACCGACGAGCAGAACGCGGACACCACCTCCCCGACGCCGTACGCCACGACCTCGACGGAGTCGGTCAAGATCGGCCGGATCTCATCGGTCGTCGTCAGCCGCGTCGTCGCGAACCCCGAGTCGTACACGCCCGGCACGCTGCCCCGCGAAGTGGTCCTCACCATCGGCTGGGGCGCCGTCTCCCGCATCGACCTGGAGCCCGCCGCCTGCGGTGACCCCAACTGCGAGGCCGATCACGGCTACACCGGCAACTCGACGGCGGACGACCTGAGCCTGCGGGTGAGCGAGGCGGGTGACGGACCGGAGACCGTCCGCCAGGCCCTGGCCTTCGCGCAGTGCCTCTCCGAGGCGACCGCGGACGTCGCCCGCTGATGGCTCTGCCCACCTGGGACCACCCGGAACCGCTCGCCGTCGACTCCGCGCCCGTCCCCGAGTACGGCGCCGGTTCGCTGGCCGATCTGCTCCCCACGCTCGCCGCCGGCATGTCGGTGCCCGGTGTGACCGCCGCCATACCCGAGCTGACCGCAGCCGACCGGAACTGTGTGTTCCTGATCGACGGTCTCGGCTGGGAGCAGCTCAAGGCCCACCCGGACGAAGCTCCCTTCATGACGTCGCTCCTGGCGTCCTCGCGCGGCGGTACCGGCCGTCCGATCACCACCGGCTACCCGGCCACCACCGCGACCTCCCTCGCCTCCGTGGGCACCGGCCTGCCCCCGGGCGCGCACGGCCTGCCCGGCTACACCGCGCGCAACCCCGCCACCGGCGAGCTGATGAACCAGCTCCGCTGGAACCCGTGGACCGAACCGCGCGCCTGGCAGCCCTACCCCACGATCTTCCAGCAGGCCGACGCGGCGGGTGTGCACACTGCCCAGGTCTCCTCGCCGACCTTCCAGAACACCCCGCTGACGAAGATCGCGCTGAGCGGGGGCACGTTCCACGGCCGGCTGTCGGGCGAGGAACGCATGGACTTCGCCGCCGAGCAACTGTCCGCCGGCGACCGCTCCCTGGTCTACACGTACTACGCGGAGGTGGACGGCAAGGGACACCGCTTCGGCGTCGACTCCGACCCCTGGCGCGGCCAGCTCATGTACGTCGACCGGCTGGTCCAGCGTCTCGCGGAGCAGTTGCCGCCGCGCTCGGCGCTGTACGTCACGGCCGACCACGGCATGATCGACATCCCGTTCGACGAGCAGCACCGCATCGACTTCGACGAGGACTGGGAGCTGCGCGCCGGGGTCGCCCTGCTGGGCGGCGAGGGCCGTGCCCGCCATGTGTACGCCGTCCCGGGAGCCGAGGCGGACGTGCTGACCTGCTGGCGTGAGGTCCTGGGCGAGCAGTTCTGGGTCGCCTCCCGTGACGAGGCGATCGAGGCGGGCTGGTTCGGCCCGCGGGTCGACGAGCGGGTCTACGCCCGGCTGGGTGACGTCGTCGCCGCCGCCCGGGACGACGTCCTGATCATCGCGTCCGAGCGGGAGCCGAAGGAGTCGGCGATGGTCGGCAACCACGGCTCGATGACCCCGGCCGAGCAACTGGTACCCCTCCTCCAAGTACGCTCCTGACGTCCTCCCTTCTTCCCCGTTGCCGAAAGGTGCTCAACTCCCCATGCCCGAGCTGGTGTTCTTCTCCGGAACGATGGACTGCGGGAAGTCCACGCTGGCGCTCCAGATCGAACACAACCGCTCGGCGCGGGGTCTGCAGGGCATGATCTTCACGCGTGACGACCGCGCGGGCGAGGGCAAACTCTCCTCGCGCCTCGGGCTGGTCACCGACGCGGTCGAAGTGGCGGACGAACAGGATCTGTACGCGTATCTGGTGGACCACCTCTCGCAGGGCGGCCGGGCCGACTACGTGATCGCGGACGAGGCGCAGTTCCTGGCCCCCGCGCAGATCGACCAACTGGCCCGCGTGGTGGACGACCTGGACGTCGACGTCTTCGCCTTCGGGATCACCACCGACTTCCGGTCCAAGCTCTTCCCCGGCTCCCAGCGCCTCGTCGAACTCGCCGACCGGGTCGAGGTCCTCCAGGTCGAGGCACTGTGCTGGTGCGGAGCCCGCGCCACGCACAACGCCCGCACCGTGGGCGGCGAGATGGTCGTCGAGGGCGCCCAGGTCGTCGTCGGTGATGTCAACCAGCACGAGAGCATCGGCTACGAGGTCCTGTGCCGCCGGCACCACCGGCGTCGTATGACGGCCGCCACGGCCCGCGCCGGCGTCCTGTCCCCCGACGTCCTGCCGATCGCCTCGGTCTGAGACCTGTTCCGGAGTTCCGCTCCGGAGTTGAGCCTCCGGTTTCCGCCCCAGGAATCCGTCTCCGGAGTTCCGCCGGGTCAGGTGACTGCGTGGATCAGGGAGAAGACCGCGCCCTCCGGATCCGCCACCGTCGCCACCCGGCCGTGCGGGGAGTCGTGGGCCGGCCGCAGAAGGCGCCCGCCGAGTTCCGTGACGAGGCTGACGGTGTCGTCCAGTTCGGCGGCCTCGAAGTACGTCAGCCAGTGCGGGCCCCGGTCGCGCGGCAGGGCGTTCCCGACGCCGTGGACGCCGGCCACCGGCCGTCCGTCGATGTGCAGGGTCACGTAGTCGAAGTCGGCCGAGCCGGCCGGCTGCAACTCGTAGCCGAAGACCCCCTGGTAGAACTTCACGACGCTCTCGGTGTCGCGCGTCACGAGTTCGTTCCACGCAGGGGTGCCCGGCACTCCGGTGATCTCCGTGCCGAGGTGGGCGACCCTCTGCCAGATCCCGAAGACGGCGCCCGACGGGTCGGAGGCGATGGCCAGGCGGCCGGCCTCGGCGGCGTCCAGCGGACCCACGCCCACGGTTCCGCCGCTGTGCCGTACGGTCTCGGCGGTGTGGTCCACGTCGGCCGAGGCGAAGTAGGGCGTCCAGGCGAGCGGCAGATGCCGGTCGGGCGGCAACTGGCCGATCCCGGCCACCTCCTGGCCGTCGAGCAGGGCCCGCGCGTAAGGGCCGAGCTGCGGGGGGCCCGGCTGGAACTCCCAGCCGAACAGCGCTCCGTAGAAGTCCTGGGTCGCGGCCGTCTCGTGCGCCATCAGGCTCACCCAGCAGGGTGTCCCGGGCGTGTTCCGAGCGTGCGTGGTGCCGTTCGCGCCGGCCGATTCCCGTGCCTCGGTCATCGTCACTCTCTTCTCGGCCCCTCGCGGTGGCCGGTCACCTTCCGCTTGCGAACACGCGTACCCAGTCGCGTGCGTGCACGCCCCGTGCCGATGTTCGCACCACCGGTCGCGCCGGACGTTCCTCCCGCGCCGCCGTCGAGCGGCGTGGGAACGGGGACGCCCGATCCGCCGTCTCCCGTCCGTCGCCAGGCGATTGCCATGTGGTGTCCATCGGTTGTACAGCATGTGCCCGATCCCGTACGCCGGGTGATCGGACCTGCCCGGCGGAGCAGAGTAGCGGGACATGGACGAAGCGGCCACCCCGTGCGCAAGGATGGGGACCATGAACGCCATCATCACGGCACCCGAACTCGCGAGTGACCTGGCGGGCCCGAACCCGCCGGTCCTCCTCGACGTCCGCTGGCAGTTGGGCGGCCCCAATCTGCGCCCCGAGTACGAGAACGCGCACATCCCCGGTGCCGTCTTCGTCGACCTGGATTCCGAACTCGCTGGTCCGGCCGGTGCGGCGGGCCGGCATCCGCTCCCCGGCCCCGAGGTCTTCGGCGCGGCGATGCGGGCCGCGGGAGTGTCCGAGGACCGCGATGTCGTCGTGTACGACGGCGGGCAGGGCTGGGCCGCCGCGCGCGCCTGGTGGCTGCTGGGCTATTCGGGTCATCCGTCGGTGCGCGTGCTTGACGGCGGGTTCGCCGCCTGGAGCGGACCGGTGTCCTCGGAGGTCCCCTCGCCGGCGCCCGGGACGTTCGTACCGACGGCCGGTGCCCGGCCGGCGCTCGACGCGGACGGGGCGGCCGCGCTCGCCCGCACCGGGCTGCTGCTGGACGCCCGCGCGGGGGAGCGGTACCGGGGCGAGGTCGAGCCGATCGACCGGGTCGGCGGTCACATCCCGGGCGCCGTCTCCGCGCCGACCGCCGAGAACGTGACGGAGGACGGGCGGTTCCTGCCGGCGGCCGAACTCGCGGACCGTTTCAAGTCCTTCGGCGTGACACCGGAGTCCGAGGTCGGCGTCTACTGCGGCTCCGGGGTCTCGGGGGCCCATGAGGTGCTGGCCCTCGCCGTGGCCGGCGTTCCCGCGGCGCTGTACGTGGGTTCGTGGTCGGAGTGGTCCCAGGACGCGGACCGCCCCGTCGCGGTGGGCCCCGACCCGCAGTGACATCCGTGCTGCCGGGCGCGACATCGGCGGGGGAGCACCCCTGGCGAGGTGCGGGCTCTCCCCGGTGATGCCGGGGGCCCACGCGGGGCGTGGCACGGTCGGCCACGCCGCTCGTGCGTGACGAGGGGGTCCGCACCGATCCGATGCGGGCCCCCTCGTCATGCACCTGACGTCGATCCGGCTATTCCTGCTTCTTGCGGCGCGTACCGAAGACGATCTCGTCCCAGCTCGGGACCGCCGCTCTGCGGCCGGGGCGGACGCCGTCGGCCTCGGCCTGGCGGTCCGTCGCGCCGACGAGCCGGTCACGATGGCTGCCCACCGAGCGGGGCATGAGCACGTCGGCGTACGCGGAACCGGCACCCGCCGAGGCGGCGGGAGCCGGGGGCTCCTCCTCCTCGGGCTCGGGAGCGGGCTCCTCGGCGGCGGGGCGCTCCGCGGGGGCGGGCCGCTCGGGCACCACCATGTCGCCCCGGAAGCTGGGCACCGCTTCCAGAAGGCTGGTCAGCGAGTCCCGGTCCTCGGCCTCCTCGCCGGGTTCCGGGGGGGACGGGGGCAGGCTCGGCCGCTCCGTCTGCCGTTCCAGGGCGCGGTCCAGCGGGCGGTCGCGGGGCAGCCGGGCGATCCGCGGCACGAACGGGAAGCTCGGCTCGGGTGCCGCGAGGTCGTCCGACTCGCCGATCAGCGAGCGAGCCTCGTCGTCGACGGCCTGGACGAGCCGCCGGGGCGGGTCGTAGGTCCAGCTCGCGGCGTGCGGTTCGCCCGCGACCCGGTACACCAGCAGAACTTCCCAGGTGCCGTCGTCGCGGCGCCAGGAGTCCCACTGGACGGTGTCCTTCTCGGCGCCCCGGATCAGCAGCCGCTCCTGGACGGCCTCACCGAGCTGGGGGCCGGCGTTCTCGCCGGGACGGCGGACGGGAGTCTTCCTGGCGCGCTCGGCCATGAAGGCACGCTCGGCCAGCACGGGACCCTCGAAGCGGCGTACACGGTCGACGGGAATGCCCGCGAGCTGGGCGACTTCCTCCGCGGAGGCTCCGGCGCGTATACGCGCCTGGATGTCGCGGGGGCGGAGGTGGCTCTCCACCTCGATCTCGATCTGGCCGAGGCGGGGACGGTCGCCGCGTACGGCGGCACGCAGCCGCTCGTCGATCGGAAGCGTGTATTCCGTACTGTCCGCAGCCTTCAGCACCAGCCGTGTGCCGTCGTTAGAGACGGCCACGACACGCAGTTCGGGCATGGGGACCTCCCGGGTGGTGCCTGCCGACGTCACGTGCGTCGCTGCTTCCGCTAGTCGAGTGTGGCCTGCCCGGGTGCAGCCTGCCACAACCTTGCCGAGTTGCACGGCGTGTCGGACGCGGGCCCGGGGTCGCCGTTATGGCACGGTTACCTATTTTGCAACGCTAAGTGACGAACTCCATCACCCTGTGCAACGAGCCCCCTCCCGGCGGTCCTGCAAGGCCCCGGACACCCTGGCGGGAGTCCGGACCCAGGGCTCGCAACAGTACTCCATTCGGGCCACTTGCGTGGATCGGCACGCCGCCCAACTTCGAGCGGGGGGTGGTAGTTGGCCGATCCCGGCGCCCGTTCGGCGGTCCGTGGACGTGGCGCACTTCACGTAATCGGCAGAAACGGAACTTATCGTTTCGCCTGTACGTCCCTTTCTCGTACGATCGGTCGATCAAGTACGGGAAAGGCAGGCAAGGTCCGGGAATGCGTGAGAAGCCGGAAGTCGGTGGCGAGCAGCCGGATGCCGACGTGGAACCGAGGAAGAGGCGGCTGGACCTGAGCGTCCCCCAGGTGGCGGGGAGCGCGGTCGCCGCGGTGGTGGCGGCGAAACTCGCGTCCTACTTCGGTGTCTACGGGACGATCCTGGGCGCCGGTCTGGTCAGTGTCGTCGCCACCTGCGGAGGAACGGTCTTCCAGCACTTCTTCAAGCGCACCGGCGAACAGATCCGTGACGTGAAGGCGCCGCCTCAGCCGAAGCCCCGGACGCTGCCCGGTCGCCCCGGCGAGTTCACCGAGGGGACCGTCTACCGCGCGCGGGTCACGAGCTGGAAGAGGCCACTGGTCGCCACCGCTCTCGTCTTCGGCGTCACGATGGCCGGAATCACCACGTACGAAATGGTCTCGGGGCAGAGCTTCAGCGGCGACGGCACCAGTACGACGGTCGGCGACGCCTTCAAGGGGCACCCGTCCGGCTCGGGGAACCGCCAGCCGGACACGGCACCGTCGACGGGATCCGCGCCGTCGTCACCGGAGGCCTCCCGGCAGGCGCCGACGCCGTCCGCGGACGGTGCCGGACCGGGGAACAGCGCCGGATCGGGTGACACGGCTGGCGACGGCGCCGACACGTCCGCCGTGCCGACCCCGGGTGACGGGGCATCGGCGGGACCGGAGGCGGGGGACGGAACCCCGGCCCCCGGACCCAGCGCGACCGCTACGACCCCAGAACCCTCCGCAAGTAGTCATTCGCAAAGCGCCGGTCAGGATCGAGGCGATCCCGCAGCGCGGTGAACTCGCCGAAGCGCGGGTAGGCCCGGGTGAAGTACTCCGCGTCGCGGGTGTGCACCTTGCCCCAGTGCGGCCGGCCCTCGTGCGTGGTGAAGATCCGCTCGGCCGCGGTGAAGTACGCCTGATAGGGGGTGCCCCTGAACATGTGGACGGCGATGTACGCGCTGTCCCGGCCGGAGGCAGTGGAGAGCGTGATGTCGTCGGCGGGCGCCGTCCGCACCTCCACGGGGAAGCTCACGCGCAGGTCCGAGTTGTCGACCATCGCCTTCAGCTCGCGCAGCGTCTCGACGAGGGCCTCGCGCGGCACCGCGTATTCCATCTCCACGAACCGCACGCGGCGCGGCGAGGTGAAGACCTTGTACGGGATGTCGGTGTAGGTCCGCGCGGACAGCACGCGGCTGGAGAATCCGGCGATCGAGGGGATGGCCGCGGGGACGGCCCGGCCGAGCAGGTTGGCCACCTGGAAGGCGCCGTTGGAGAGGAACTCGTCCTCGATCCAGCCGCGGACGGGGCCGACCGGGTTCTCGGGGCCCGCGCTGCGGTTGTTGCGCTTGGTGTTGCAGTTGCCGGTGTGCGGGAACCAGTAGAACTCGAAGTGCTCGTTCTCGGCGGAGAGTTCATCGAAGTCGGCCGTGACCTTGTCGAAGGTCATCGGCTCCTCGCGGGCCGTGAGCAGGAAGATGGGCTCCACGGCGAAGGTGATCGCGGTGACGATGCCCAGGGCGCCGATGCCGATGCGGGCCGACGCGAAGATCTCCGGGTTCTCGCTCGCGGAGCAGGACAGGACGGAGCCGTCCGCCGTCACCAGCTCCAGGCCCGTGATCTGGGCGGCGATCGACGCCGAGTCGCGCCCGGTGCCGTGCGTTCCGGTGCTGGTCGCCCCCGACACCGTCTGTTCCATGATGTCGCCCATGTTGGTGAGCGACAGACCCTCCCGCGCCAGGGCCATGTTGAGTCTCTTGAGCGGGGTGCCCGCCTCGACCGTGACCGTCATGGCCGTACGGTCGATCTTGCGTATCCCGGTCAACAGTTGAGGGCGGATCAATACGCCGTCGGTCGCGGCGGCGGCCGTGAAGGAATGCCCGGTGCCGACGGCCTTCACCGTCAGACCGTCCTCGGCCGCCTTCCGCACGGCGGCGGAGAGTTCGTCCACCGAGGCAGGGGTGACCTCCCGGACGGGAAGGGCGGTGACGTTTCCCGCCCAGTTACGCCACGTGCCGCTCTTCTCGCTCACTGCGGTGCTCATGAGACCCTCCCCGCTGCAGAACCGGCCTGCTGAGCCGGCGGTACCCGAGGAAACCGACCGCGACCGCGACGGCCCCGGACACGGCCGGAACCCCGTACCCGGCTTTCGCGCCGGCGGAGTCGATCACCCAGCCGGCCACGGAGGAACCGAGCGCGACCCCGACGGCGAGCCCCGTACTCACCCAGGTCATGCCTTCGGTCAATTTCGCGCGAGGTACGTGCTGCTCGATGAGGGACATCGTCGTGATCATCGTGGGAGCGATGGACAGGCCCGCAACGAACAGCGCCACGGCCAGGAACGACAAGTTTCCGACCAGTAGGAGGGGGATCATACTCACGGCCATCGCGCATATGCCCAGCAGCCACCTGCCCTCCGCCGCCCCCTTGAAGTGCAGCAGCCCGAAGACGGCTCCCGCGAGGCAGGAGCCCGCCGCGTAGAGGGCCAGGACGATGCTCGCTGCGCCCTTGTGGCCCTGCTCCTCGGCGAAGGCGACGGTGACGACGTCGACGGCTCCGAAGATCGTCCCGGTCGCCACGAACGTGGCCACGAGGACCTGGAGTCCGGCCGAGCGGAGCGCCGAGCCGCCGCCGTACTGTCCGCGCGGATGCGGCTGGGGCTCGGTGGCGCGCTGGGAGGTCAGCCAGAAGACCCCGGCCGCGAGGAAGCAGGCGGCGAGGAGCGGTCCGGCCTCCGGGAACCACACCGTGGACAGGCCGATGGAGATGATCGGCCCGAAGATGAAGCAGATCTCGTCCACCACGGACTCCAGGGAGTACGCGGTGTGCAGTTGCGGGGTGCCTCCGTAGAGCGCCGCCCAGCGGGCCCGGACCATCGCGCCGATGCTCGGGACGCAGCCGATGCCGGCCGCGCACACGAACAGGACCCAGTCCGGCCACCGGTAGTGCGCCGCGACCAGCAGGCCCCCGGCCGCCGCGAGCGCGAAGAGCGTCACCGGGCGCAGGACCCGCCGCTGGCCGTGCCGGTCCACCATGCGCGAGACCTGCGGCCCCATCGCCGCGGCCGCCAGCGCCATGGTCGCCGACAGAGCGCCCGCGAGGCCGTAGCGCCCGGTCAGCTGGGAGATCATCGTGACGACGCCGATGCCCATCATGGACAGCGGCATCCGGCCGAGCAGGCCCGCGGCGGAGAAGCCCTTCGAGCCGGGGGCGGCGAACAGGGCACGGTACGGGCTGGGCACGAAGGTCTCCGTCGGCTCGGCGAGGCCCTCCCCGTCACCACGGGCGGGCCGCACTCGGTAAGGCGTGAAGATGGCCGATACAGCTTACTGGTTAGGTAACCCTAACGCAGCCTCCCGCACCCGTCAGACCGTTTGTCCGGGCGCCGGCCGCCCGGACACGCGCTCCCGCCCTCCCCGCCGCCGTCGTCCGCTCGGCACCCGCCCGGCCCGTTCCGCCGTCGTCGCCCGCTCGTCCCCCGGCCGGTTATCGGCTGTCGGAGACGGGTGGCAGGATCGGACGCATGCCAGACGTGCTCGATGCCACCCCCTACGACGCCCTGCTCCTGCTCTCGTTCGGCGGTCCGGAGGGCCCGGACGACGTGGTCCCCTTCCTGGAGAACGTGACGCGCGGCAGAGGCATCCCCAAGGAACGCCTCAAGGAGGTCGGGCGGCACTACTTCCTGTTCGACGGGATCAGCCCCATCAACGACCAGAACCGCGCGCTGCTCGACGCGCTGCGCAAGGACTTCGCGGAGCACGGTCTGGATCTGCCGGTCTACTGGGGCAACCGCAACTGGGCGCCGTACCTGACCGACACGCTGCGCGAGATGGCCGCGGACGGTCGGCGCCGGATCCTGGTCCTGGCCACCAGCGCGTACGCCTCGTACTCGGGCTGCCGGCAGTACCGCGAGGATCTTGCGGGCGCGCTGGCCGTCCTGGAGGGGGAGGGGCTGGAGGTGCCGAGGGTCGACAAGCTGCGGCACTACTTCAACCATCCCGGGTTCGTCGGGCCGATGACCGAGGGTGTCCTCAGGTCGCTCGCGGAGCTGCCCGCGGACGTCCGGCAGGGCGCGCACCTGGTGTTCACCACGCATTCGATCCCGGTCGCCGCGGCGGACACCTCCGGTCCGGCCGAGGGCCACGGCGACGGCGGCGCCTACGTCCGCCAGCACCTGGACGTGGCCCGGCTGATCGCGGACGCGGTGCGCGAGGAGACCGGGACCGACCGCCCGTGGAAGCTCGTGTACCAGTCCCGCTCCGGGGCCCCGCACATCCCGTGGCTGGAGCCGGACATCTGCGACCACCTGGAGGAACTGCACGGGGCGGGAGCCCCGGCGGCGGTGATGGTGCCGATCGGATTCGTCTCGGACCACATGGAGGTCCTGTACGACCTGGACACCGAGGCACGGGCGAAGGCGCTGGAGCTGGGGCTGCCGGTGCGCCGTTCGGCCACCGTCGGCTCCGATCCCCGGTTCGCCGCGGCGGTCCGTGAACTGGTGCTGGAGCGCGCCGCGGCCGAGAGCGGCCGGCAGGTGACACGGTGTGCCCTGGGCGCCCTGGGCGCGAGTCACGACCTGTGCCCGGTGGGCTGTTGTCCGGCCCGTACACCCAAGCCCGCCGCCGCGGGCGCCGACAGCCCTTACGCATGAGGAGCCACGTGACCGAGCCCCTGCACACCGAACTCCTCCAGCTCGCGCACGAGGCCGCCCGCCGCGCGGGCGAGCTGCTGCGCGACGGGCGTCCGGCGGACCTCGCGGTCGCCGCCACGAAGTCCAGCCCGATCGACGTCGTCACCGAGATGGACATCGCCGCCGAGAAGCTGATCACCACGCTGATCGCCGAGCACCGCCCCGACGACGGCTTCCTCGGCGAGGAGGGCGCCGCCATCGAGGGCACCAGCGGCGTCCGCTGGATCGTCGACCCGCTCGACGGCACGGTCAACTACCTGTACGGCCTGCCGACCTGGGCGGTGTCCATCGCGGCCCAGCAGGACGGCGAGACCGTCGTCGGCGTCGTGGCGGCACCCATGCGCGGCGAGACGTACCACGCGGTCCGCGGCCGGGGGGCCAGGGCGTCGGGGGCCTGGGTCGGCGAACGTCGGCTCGCCTGCCGCCCGTCCCCGCCGCTCGACCAGGCCCTCGTCTCGACCGGCTTCAACTACGTGACCGAGGTCAAGGTCCATCAGGCCGATGTGGCCCAGCGGCTCATCCCGCTGGTGCGCGACATCCGGCGCTCCGGCTCGGCGGCGGTCGACCTGTGCGACGTCGCGGCCGGCCGCCTCGACGGCTACTACGAACGCGGTCTGCACCCCTGGGATCTCGCGGCCGGGGACCTGATCGCCCGGGAGGCGGGCGCGGTGACCGGTGGACGCCCCGGAGAGCGCCCCGCGGGCGATCTCACGGTCGCGGCCTCCCCGGGCGTCTTCGAGCCCCTCCAGCGGCTCCTGGAGGACTTCGGCGCCTGGCACGACTGACCCCGCCCCTCGGGACGGCAGAGCGAGGGAACGGGAGCGGGGCCCCGGTACTGGATCGATACCGGGGCCCCGCTCTCGTACGTGCTGATCAGACGCGTGTGGCGCCGACCTCCACACCGTGCTCGGCGGCAAGGCGGTGCAGGTCGTCCAGCTCGGCCTGCTCGACCTCCGCGAGGAAGTCGTCGCCCGTCTCGCGAGCTCGGGTCAGGTCGGTCTCGGTCGCCCTTATGCGCTGCAGAAGTCCCGTGGTGAATGCGTCCATGCTGCGCCCCCTCGTCCTGGGTCGTGGGTCGGGTGGCACGGGGGTGTGCCGATGGGAAGGGGCGATCACGTCTCCGAATGGGGTGCCCAGCGCTGCCCGGTCTGGGCGGCGACGGTGCCGGACACCCACGCCCGCTCTGCGGAAGCGGTTGGACGTACCACAATGTGGCTTGCCACATGCAGAGCGTGATCGCGGGGTGTAAAGCCGTCCTCCCCCCGCTCTCTTCCGTGGAAACCTCAACCCGACGAGAAAATCTCGCATTCCCGGTCCCCCGCACGGGCTTCCCTGGCGCCTCCCCCGCCTTACAGCCGGTTTATGGCCGAAACGGGCAGGATGGAGCTCTCATCCGTGACGGACCTGCCCGCGTGGTGCGCTGGAACGTGCCCCGCCGGTGGACAGAGGAAGGACAAGCGACGTGCGCGTACTCGTCGTCGAGGACGAGCAGCTGCTCGCCGATGCGGTGGCCACCGGACTGCGCCGGGAGGCCATGGCCGTCGACGTCGTGTACGACGGCGCGGCCGCGCTGGAGCGCATCGGGGTCAACGACTACGACGTGGTCGTTCTCGACCGCGACCTCCCGCTCGTGCACGGCGACGACGTCTGCCGGAGGATTGTCGAGCTCGGCATGCCCACGCGCGTGCTGATGCTGACCGCGTCCGGTGATGTGAGCGACCGTGTCGAGGGTCTGGAGATCGGAGCCGACGACTACCTCCCCAAGCCGTTCGCGTTCAGTGAGCTGACCGCACGCGTGCGTGCCCTCGGACGCCGTACGAGCGTGCCGCTGCCGCCCGTCCTGGAGCGTGCCGGGATCAAGCTCGACCCGAACCGCCGCGAGGTCTTCCGTGACGGTAGGGAGGTCCAGCTCGCTCCCAAGGAGTTCGCCGTCCTGGAGGTGCTGCTGCGCAGCGAGGGTGCCGTCGTCTCCGCGGAGCAGCTCCTGGAGAAGGCCTGGGACGAGAACACGGACCCGTTCACCAACGTCGTGCGCGTGACCGTCATGACGCTGCGGCGCAAGCTCGGCGAGCCCGCCGTGATCGTCACCGTGCCCGGCTCCGGGTACAGGATCTGATCCACGGTGGCCACCACGCCCGCGCCGCCCGCGGCGCCCCCGAAGCCCACCTGGGACCCCAGAAGGGCGGAACCACCCTTCCCGTGGCTGCGCCCGACGATCCGTATACGCCTCACGCTGCTGTACGGCGGCATGTTCCTGATCGCCGGCATCATGCTGCTGTCGATCATCTACCTGCTCGCGGCGCAGGCGCTGAACGTCGGCAGCGAACTCCCCTTCAAGATCATCTCAGGGCAGATCGGCAGCAGCACCTGCAACCTCCCCACGGCGCCCTCCGCGGACGAGCTCAACCGCGCGATGGCCGACTGCGTGAACCAGCAGCGTCAGCACGCCCTCGACGACCTGCTCAGCCGCTCGCTCCTGGCCCTGCTCGGCCTCGCGGTCATCGCCTTCGCGTTCGGCTACGCGATGGCGGGCCGTGTCCTCTCGCCGCTCGGCCACATCACGCGCACCGCGCGCGCGGTGGCCGGCTCCGACCTGTCCAGGCGGATCGAGCTGGACGGCCCGGACGACGAGCTGAAGGAACTCGCGGACACCTTCGACGACATGCTGGAGCGGCTGCAGCGGGCCTTCACCGCCCAGCAGCGGTTCGTCGGGAACGCCTCCCACGAACTGCGCACACCCCTCGCGATCAACCGCACGCTCCTGGAGGTGCACCTCTCGGGACCCGGGGTGCCGACGGAGATCCAGCAGCTCGGCAAGACGCTGCTCGCCACGAACGAGCGCAGCGAACAGCTCGTCGAGGGCCTGCTGCTGCTCGCCCGCAGCGACAACCAGATCGTCGAGCGCAAGCCGGTGGACCTCGCCGAGGTCGCCTCCCAGGCCATCGACCAGGTGCACGCCGAAGCGGAGGCCAAGGGCGTGGAGATCCGCGGGCTGCGCGCTCCGGTGGTCGTCCAGGGCAACGGCGTCCTGCTGGAGCGGATCGCCCTGAACCTCGTCCAGAACGCCGTCCGGTACAACGTGCCGCAGGACGGCTGGGTCGAGGTCACGACCGCCACGGAGCACGGCCGGGCGGTCCTTGAGGTGTCGAACACGGGACCGGTCGTTCCCGCGTACGAGGTCGACAATCTTTTCGAACCCTTCCGGCGGCTACGCACGGAACGTACGGGCAGTGACAAGGGCGTGGGCCTCGGCCTGTCGATCGTCCGGTCGGTGGCCCGCGCGCACGGGGGTCACATCGTCGCCCGGCCTCGAGAAGGGGGTGGACTCGTGATGCGCGTCACCCTTCCCATCTGAGAGCATGTCGCGGACACGCGGCGATGTTCGCTTTGCGCGGAATTTTCGGGTCACCCACCCGAGTGACCCGTGTGGGATCGATCACAAGGACGATTTTCGGTCCATCTACTCTCCGTGATCATGTGAACTGCCGGAAAGCCGGGAAAATCCGGGTTTTCGGGGGTCCTCATCACGGGAAGTACACGGTGGGGCGCCTTTGAAGTGCGGCCCCGGGACCGTGTACGGTCCGCATCGCCATCCAAGCCGACCACTCTTGATGAGTCCGGTTGGGTGTCGATTGAGTAACAGACCTTGATGTGAGGCAAAATCTCCGCCTCGGGTCGGGCACAAGTCCGGCCTCTCACGCGTTACGTGCGCTGGAGACACCGCAGACACCCAGAGGGGGAGAGCGACAATGGCAACGGATTACGACACCCCGCGCAAGACCGACGACGACGTCGACTCGGACAGCCTTGAAGAACTGAAGGCTCGCCGGAACGACAAGTCGACCTCGTCCGTCGACGTAGATGAGTTCGAGGCCGCGGAAGGCCTGGAACTGCCCGGTGCGGACCTCTCGAACGAGGAGCTGGCCGTCCGGGTCCTGCCGAAGCAGCAGGACGAGTTCACCTGCATGAGCTGCTTCCTGGTGCACCACCGCAGCCAGCTGGCCCGCGAGAAGAACGGTCAGCCGATCTGCCGCGACTGCGACTGAGGCAGGGTCGGCCGTGAACGGCTCGACCCCACCTTGGAAGCGCCGCCTCCCCTCCAGGGCGGCGGACGAAGGGCTCTCCAAGGGCCCTGAAGGCGTGCGTGACGACGAGCGGGGCTCTTCCGAACAGGGATCAGCCTCGCTCGACCGAGCGGCCGCCACAGACGGCCTGACGGCCCCCACGGACGGTTCCTCGCCCGTGGCGAGGCGTCGTGTGGAGGCTGTCCGGGACGGGGTCAAGAGGGGCGTCACGAGGAGCGGCGTCCGTGCCAGGGCGGGCCTCGCGTATGTCACCGACCGCATCATCGACATCGCCCCACGGGTGCCCGTACGGGACCTGGCCACCCTCCGCGGACAGTTCCCGGGCCTCGGCCCCGAGGAACTCGCGGACAAGCTCGTCGCGGGCGCCGCCGCCGCGACGTCCACCGTCGGCGCCGGCATCGGCGCCGCCGCGATGCTGCCGGTGCCGCCCGCCATGCCCACGGAGCTGGCCGCCGAGATCACCGCCGTCGCCGCGATCGAGCTGAAGCTGATCGCCGAACTCCACGAGGTCTACGGCCTGCGTCCGCAGGGCAACCTCAAGCAGCGCAGCACGGCCTATCTGCACTCCTGGTCGGGCGAGCGCGGTATCGACGTGGCCAAGCCCATGACGATCAATGCCGCGCTGGGCGGCCAGATGAAGCGCGAGCTGCGCCAGCAGATCATGAAGCGGACGGTCCGGGACCTGCCCAACCTGATGCCGTTCATGGTCGGAGCGGCCGTGGGCGCGGTCATGAACCGCCGCGACACCAAGCGCGTGGCCGGTCACATCCGCAAGGACCTGCGCAAGATGCAGGTGCCGTGGGACGCGCTCCCGCAACTGCCGCCGCTGGAGAAGCCGACGGACCCGGTGCGGATCGGAGAGATCCCGACGGACCTGGGGGAGTGACGCCTACGCGCGGGCGCCGGCGCGCCAGTGCCCGCGCACGCGCCCGGCGGGCCGTGCCCGTCGCCGGTCGCTCGGGCGCCCGCCGCGGGCAGTCTCAGCTCTCCGCGGAGGGGACCGACTCGCGTGCCGTCTTCAGGGCGGCGGCCAGACGCTCCGGCTCCCGGGTCGACAAGTACAGGTAGGGCGTCGGGTCCGCCGGATCCGTGACCTGGACGCGCAGCGCGGTGGGGATGTACGACCGCAGGAGCATGAAGGCGCGGGTGTCGGCCTTGTAGGTGCGCCAGGCGCTCGCTTCCTCCGGGTCCATGATCTCCGCGTCGCCGAGGGCCGAGACCGGGATCCGGGCGTCCCCGGCGATCAGAGCGTCACCGACCACACGGATGCGGATCGAGCCGTACGCGCTGGCCGCGACCGCCGCGACGGCGGTGCCGCCGACGAGCGCTCCGAGCATCGGCAGGGTGCCGAACGGGAGGAAGATCAGGGCCATCGCGAGCCCGACCAGGAAGCTGATCACCCACCACGACCGGGGTGCGGTGAGGCGTTCTTCGTACGGGGAGGCCGAGAGCTGCATGACGTCAAGCTTGGCACGGTGCGAAGACTTGATGGACGCGCGGGTAAGGTCTGCGGCTGTGAGTGGTACTTCCGCAGCTCTGACGCCTCCCGCCGACGCCGTAGCGCCGGTGCGGCACCCCGACGCGCCCGCCCCCGGAGAGCTCCTCGGAGCACACTACGAACACTGTTTCGGGTGCGGCGGAGCGCAGCCCCACGGGCTCCATCTGGAGGCCCGCGCGGGCGAGGGCGTCACGATCTCGGCGGAGTTCACCGTGCGCACCGTCCACCAGGGCGCACCGGGCCTCGCGCACGGCGGCGTTCTCGCCACCGCGCTCGACGAGACGCTCGGCTCGCTGAACTGGCTGCTGCGGACGATCGCGGTGACCGGACGCCTGGAGACCGACTTCCTGCGCCCCGTCCCCGTCGATACCGTCCTGTATCTGGAGGCCGAGGTCACCGCGGTGGCCGGCCGGAAGATCTACTGCACCGCCACCGGGCGGATCGGCGGCCCCGACGGCCCCGTCGCCGTCCGCGCGGACGCCCTCTTCGTCGAGGTGAAGGTCGACCACTTCATCGACAACGGCCGCCCGGAGGAGATCCGCGCGGCGATGAACGACCCGGACCAGATCCGGCGAGCCCGTGCCTTCGAGGTGAACCCATGACCAATAGCCCCGGGGCCGACGAGCCCCGCCCGGAAGTCCCCGTGATGATCAGGCGCGTCGATCTGGAAGTCCCGCTTCCCGAGTACGCGCACCCCGGTGACGCCGGAGCCGATCTGCGCACCACCGAGAGCCGCGAGCTGAAGCCCGGTGAACGGGCGGTGCTGCCGACGGGCGTGGCCATCGCGCTGCCCGAGGGGTACGCGGCCTTCGTGCACCCTCGCTCGGGCCTGGCCGCCCGCTGCGGCGTCGCCCTCGTGAATGCCCCGGGGACGGTGGATGCCGGGTACCGTGGGGAGATCAAGGTGATCGTGGTGAATCTCGATCCGCGCGAGTCGGTGCGGTTCGAGCGCTTCGACCGGATTGCTCAACTGGTCGTCCAGCAGGTCGAGAAGGTTCGCTTCCAGGAGGTCGCGGAACTTCCCGATTCGGCGCGGGCCGCAGGGGGCTTCGGGTCCACCGGCGGCCATGCCGCTGTGGACAGCACAACGGGTGGGAATCGATACGCTTCGGTCGTATCCGACCGGGAAGGACAGTGACGTGTTCGGACGTCGCAAGAAGGGCAGTGCCGCCGAGGACGCGGCGGGCGAGGCCGAGCAGGTCGTCGACAGCGTCGACACTGAGGCGGACGAGGACGTGCAGCGTGGGCGCGTGAGGCTCGAGCCGGAGCCGCGCCCCGACGGGCCCTGGGACAGTTCGGAGGTCCGTGATCCGGCCGAGGGCCGGGTGGACCTCGGTGGCCTGTTCGTGCCCGGAGTCGACGGCATGGAGCTGCGGGTCGAGGTCGCGGGCGACGCGATCGTCGCGGCGACCGTGGTCGTCAACGACAGCGCCGTGCAGCTCCAGGCTTTCGCCGCTCCCAAGCGCGAGGGCATCTGGGGCGAGGTGCGCGAGGAGATCGCCTCCGGGATCACCCAGCAGGGCGGTGTCATCGACGAGGTCGAGGGGCCGCTGGGCTGGGAGCTGCGGGCGCAGGTACCGGTCCAGCTCCCGGACGGCACGGGTGGTTTCCAGGTCGTGCGGTTCGTCGGAGTGGACGGCCCCCGCTGGTTCCTGCGGGGAGTGATCTCCGGGCAGGGCGCGGTGCAGCCGCAGGCCGCGGGTCTGCTGGAGCAGATCTTCCGGGACACGGTCGTCGTCCGCGGAGAGGGCCCGATGGCCCCCCGCGACCCGATCGTCCTGAAGCTGCCGAACGACGCGCAGATGGTCCCCGAAGGTGTTCAGCAGGAGGACCAGAGCGGCTCCCGTTTCTCCGGCGGCATGGGACAGCTCCAGCGCGGACCGGAGATCACCGAAGTCCGCTAGACGGACAAAGGTCCGGACAACGGCCCGACAAGGGCCGGACAAGGGCCGGACGAAGAATCGGGCAGACAGAAGGGCCGCACCCCCAGGGGCGCGGCCCTTTCCCGTGCGCGGGCTCGCCGGACCCCGGCACACGGGCTCGTCCGGCCCCGTGCGCGGATCTCCGAGAGCGGTGGTGCGCCCCGGCCTCATCGCATTCCCGTATGTGAACGACGGTTGAGCAGCGGCTCTTTCTTCAGGTCTTGACGGAAGCCTGGTCCGTACCTATGGTCACCGGCCAGCGCACCATGTTCAGCATCCCGTGTGTAGTTCACATACAAGAATGGATGGCTCTGCATGTCCGACACCCCCACTCGGCATCGCCGCCGACGGCGTCCGGCCTTCCTCGTCACCGTCGCCGCCGCGACCACCGCACTCGTCGGCACCCTCCTGTCCTGGCCGGGCGCGCACCCGGCCGACGCGGCGCCCGCCACCTTCGTCCACCCCGGAGTCACCGTCTCCAAGGGACAGCTCGACTTCGCCCGTACCGAGGTCCTGGCCGGCGCCCAGCCCTGGAAGGGTGCCTACGACCAGATGACGGCGAGCAAGTACGCCTCGCTCACGCGCACCCCCACACCCCGCGCGACCGTCGAGTGCGGCTCGTACTCCAACCCCAATTACGGCTGCACGGACGAGCGCGAGGACGCGATCGCCGCGTACACCGACGCCCTCGCCTGGTACATCACACGCGACGACCGGTACGCCAAGAAGGCCATCGAGCTGATGGACGCCTGGTCCGCGGTGATCAAGTCCCACACCAACAGCAACGCGCCGCTGCAGACCGGCTGGGCGGGCTCCTCCTGGCCCAAGGCCGCCGAGATCATCAAGTACACGTACACCGGCTCCTGGGCCAACTCCGGCCGCTTCGCGAGCATGCTGCGCGACGTCTACCTGCCCGAGATCATCAACGGCTCCAACTCCAACGGGAACTGGGAGCTGTCGATGATGGAGGCCGCGGTCGGCATCTCCGTCTTCCTCGAGGACAAGACGTCGTACGACAAGGCCATGGCGAAGTTCCGGACGCGCACCGCGGCGTACGTCTACCTCTCCACCGACGGCGCCGCGCCGAAGACCGTGCCGAGCCAGAACCTCGACACCACAGCGAAGATCGTCGGCTACTGGCAGGGACAGTCCACCTTCGTCACCGGGCTCACCCAGGAGACCTGCCGCGACTTCACCCACACCGGCTACGGCATCTCGGCCATCTCGCACGTCGCCGAGACCAGCCGCATCCAGGGACAGGACCTGTACGGCACCGACGTCGGCGAACGGCTCCGCCAGGCGCTCGGCTTCCAGTCGAAGTACCAGCTCGGTACGGCCGTGCCGAGCTGGTTGTGCGGCGGCTCGCTGAACCTCGGGCTCGGCCCGGTCACCGAGGTCGGCCACAACGCCCTGCACAACCGCCTGGGCATCGCGATGACCAACACCCAGGCACTCACCCAGCAGAACCGCCCGGCCGGCAGCAACAACCTCTTCGTGGCGTGGGAGACGCTGACGCACGGTGACAATCCCGCGTGAACCGAATCCGGGGTCCCGTCCGATGAGGGGATGAGGGACCGGGCGTCCGGCCGGGACGCCGGCGCCCGGTCCACCGGGGGATCACGGGGATCACGGGGAGAGAACATGAGCCAGACCGAGACCGGCACCACCGCTGTGACCAGCGCCACCGCGCGTAGGTCACTACAGCGCGGGGCATCAGAGTTGCGTCAAAGACGTTCCCCGGCGGGCCGCTCGTCCCCTTTGCCGGGAATCCTGGCCGTAAGGTCGACGCTGCGTACACAGCGGTGACAGGAAGACAATAGGCTCATGGGACGCGGCAAGCTTCGGATCTACCTCGGTGCGGCTCCGGGCGTGGGCAAGACCTACGCGATGCTGTCCGAGGCGCATCGCCGCATGGAACGCGGTACGGACTGCGTGGTGGCGTTCGTCGAGCACCATCACCGGCCTCGCACCGAGGTGATGCTGCACGGCCTGGAGCAGGTGCCGCGCAGGGAGCTGGAGTACCGGGGCGGCGTCTTCAGCGAGATGGACGTGGACGCCGTGCTCCGCCGCGCCCCGGCCGTCGCCCTGGTGGACGAACTGGCGCACACGAACGTGCCCGGCTCCCGCAACGCCAAGCGCTGGCAGGACGTGGAGGAACTGCTGGCCGCCGGCATCGACGTCGTCTCCACCGTCAACATCCAGCACCTGGAGTCACTGGGTGACGTCGTCGAGTCGATAACGGGTGTGCGGCAGCGCGAGACCGTGCCGGACGAGGTGGTGCGGCGGGCGGACCAGATCGAGCTGGTCGACATGTCGCCGCCCGCGCTGCGCCGCCGGATGGCCCACGGCAACATCTACAAGCCCGACAAGGTCGACGCGGCCCTGTCCAACTACTTCCGTCCGGGCAACCTCACGGCCCTGCGCGAGCTGGCGCTGCTGTGGGTCGCCGACCGGGTCGACGAATACCTGACGGAGTACCGCAGCGAACACCGGGTCTCCAAGATCTGGGGATCGCGGGAGCGGATCGTCGTCGGGCTGACCGGCGGCCCGGAAGGGCGGACGCTGATCCGGCGTGCGGCGCGACTGGCCGAGAAGGGTGCGGGCGGCGAGGTCATGGCCGTCTACATCGCCCGCAGCGACGGCCTCACCTCCGCCTCGCCCAAGGAGCTGGCCGTCCAGCGAACCCTGGCCGAGGACCTCGGCGGCACCTTCCACCACGTGGTCGGCGACGACATCCCCGCCTCCCTGCTGGACTTCGCGCGCGGGGTCAACGCCACCCAGATCGTGCTCGGCTCCTCCCGCCGCAAGACCTGGCAGTACGTCTTCGGTCCGGGCGTCGGCGCCACGGTTGCCCGGGAGTCCGGCCCCGACCTGGACGTCCACATCGTCACCCACGAAGAGGTCGCCAAGGGGCGCGGTCTGCCGGTGGCGCGCGGAGCACGGCTCGGGCGCTCCCGGATCATCTGGGGCTGGGCGATCGGCATCGGCGGCCCCGTGGCCATGGCCCTGCTGCTCAACACCATCGACCTCGGCCTCGCCAACGACATGCTGCTGTTCCTGGCGGTCACGGTCGCGGCCGCCCTGCTCGGCGGGTTGCTCCCGGCCCTGGCCTCGGCCGCGTTCGGCTCGCTGCTGCTGAACTACTTCTACACACCGCCCCTGCACCGGCTGACCGTCGCCGACCCGAAGAACATCGTCGCCATCGTGATCTTCGTGGGCGTCGCCGTCTCCGTGGCGTCGGTGGTGGATCTGGCGGCCCGGCGTACGCACCAGGCGGCGCGGCTCCGGGCCGAGTCGGAGATCCTCTCCTTCCTGGCGGGCAGCGTGCTGCGCGGCGAGACCAGCCTGGAAGCCCTGCTGGAGCGCGTCCGGGAGACCTTCGGGATGGAATCGGTCGCCCTCCTGGAGCGCGCGGGCGACGTCGACCCGTGGACGTGCGCGGGCAGTGCCGGGCCGGCGCCCGCGACCCGCCCCGAGGACGCCGACGTCGACATGCCGGTCGGCGACCACATGGCGCTCGCCCTCTCCGGACGGGTCCTGCCCGCCTCCGACCGCCGGGTGCTGGCCGCCTTCGCCGCGCAGGCCGTGGTGGTCCTCGACCGCCAGCGCCTCCAGTACGAGGCGGACCAGGCCAAGGAGCTGGCCGAGGGCAACCGCATCCGCACCGCCCTGCTGGCCGCGGTGAGCCACGACCTGCGCACCCCGCTCGCCGGGATCAAGGCGGCGGTCTCGTCCCTGCGCTCCGACGACGTGGCCTGGTCCGACGAGGACCAGGCCGAGCTCCTCGAAGGCATCGAGGACGGCGCCGACCGTCTCGACCACCTGGTGGGCAACCTGCTGGACATGTCCCGGCTCCAGACCGGCACGGTCACTCCGCTGATCCGGGAGATCGACCTGGACGAGGTCGTCCCGATGGCACTCGGCGGCGTCCCCGAGGACAGCGTGGACCTGGAGATCCCGGAGAGCCTGCCGATGGTCGCCGTCGACTCCGGACTCCTGGAGCGCGCCGTCGCCAACCTCGTCGAGAACGCCGTCAAGTACAGCCCCGTCGACGAACGGGTCCTGGTCGCCGCGAGCGCCATCGCCGACCGCGTGGAGGTACGCGTGATGGACCGCGGTCCCGGCGTCCCGGACGAGGCCAAGGACCGGATATTCGCGCCCTTCCAGCGCTACGGCGACGCCCCGCGCGGCACCGGAGTGGGCCTCGGCCTCGCGGTCGCCCGCGGCTTCGCCGAGGCGATGGGCGGCACCCTCAACGCCGAGGACACCCCCGGCGGAGGACTCACCATGGTGCTCACGGTGCGGGCGGTGGACCGCCGTCCCGACCTGGCAGCCCGAACAGCGGTAGCGGAAAGGCAGGCTTCATGACCCGGGTCCTCGTGGTCGACGACGAGCCGCAGATCACCCGAGCCCTCGTGATCAACCTGAAGGCACGCAAGTACGAGGTCGACGCGGCCCCCGACGGAGCCACCGCGCTCCAGCTCGCAGCCGCCCGTCACCCCGACGTCGTCGTGCTCGACCTCGGCCTGCCCGACATGGACGGCGTCGAAGTGATCAAGGGGCTGCGCGGCTGGACCCGGGTGCCGATCCTGGTGCTGTCCGCCCGGCACTCCTCGGACGAGAAGGTCGAGGCCCTCGACGCGGGCGCCGACGACTACGTCACCAAGCCCTTCGGCATGGACGAACTGCTCGCCAGGCTGCGCGCCGCCGTCCGCCGCGCGGAGCCCACCGGGGGCGGCGAGGACGACGTGATCGTGGAGACCGCCGGCTTCACCGTCGATCTGGCGGCGAAAAAGGTGCACCGCGACGGGCGGGACGTCCGGCTCACCCCCACCGAGTGGCATCTGCTGGACGTGCTGGTCCGCAACTCCGGCCGGCTCGTCGGGCAGAAGCAACTGCTCCAGGAGGTCTGGGGCCCGTCCTACGGGACGGAGACGAACTATCTGCGGGTCTACATGGCTCAGCTCCGCCGCAAGCTGGAGGTGGACCCCTCGCACCCGAAGCACTTCATCACCGAGCCGGGGATGGGCTACAGGTTCGAACGGTGACGCGGTCATCCCCCGTCGATCGTCTGTGCGAGCCACGGCGGTCGCCCGATCGAGCGCGGTCCGCGGCCGGTTCGGGCGGCCGTGCCGCGGGTACGAAGCTGTCGGCGCCCCCCGGTACGCTTTCGGTATGAGTGCTGTTCCTCGTTCCCAAAAGCCGGCGGGACGCTTCCGGCGCATGATGGACCGGCTCTCCTCGTCCCAGGAGGACCTGGAGTCCGAGGAGCTGCGGGAGGACACGGCGACCGCGGGCTGTACCCGTATCGGTGACTGCCACGACCGGCAGATCGTCACGGTTACTGGTACCTTGCGCACGGTCACTCTGCGGCCGAGAGCCGGTGTCCCGGCTCTGGAGGCCGAGCTGTTCGACGGCTCGGCCGCCCTGGACGTGGTCTGGCTCGGCCGCCGTTCCATCGTCGGCATCGAGCCCGGACGCAAGCTGATCGCCTCGGGCCGTATCTCGATGAGCCGGGGCCGTAGGGTGTTGTTCAATCCGAAGTACGAACTCAGACCCCTCGGACGGGAGTAGCCGGTGACGTCGCTCGACAAGCCGACCGAAGACGCCCAGGACGCCCAGCAGGATGCACGGGCGGTGACCGAGGCCGCACTCTTCGAGGCGTTCGGCGGCGTGCGCGGCATGGTCGAGACCGTGGTGCCGGGCCTGCTCTTCGTCACCATCTTCACGATCAACAAGAACCTGCACTGGGCGGCGATCGCAGCCCTCGCGGTGTCCCTGCTGCTCGTCGTGGTCCGCCTGGTGCGGCGCGACACCGTGAAGCACGCCTTCAGCGGGGTCTTCGGCGTCGCCTTCGGCGTGGTCTTCGCGATGATGACGGGCAACGCGAAGGACTTCTACCTGCCGGGCATGCTCTACACGCTCGGTCTCGCCATCGCCTACATCGTGACCACCCTCGCGGGTGTCCCGCTGATCGGTCTGATGCTCGGCCCGGTCTTCAAGGAGAACCTCTCCTGGCGCACCCGCAACCCCGGTCGGAAGCAGGCCTACACGAAGGCCAGTTGGGCCTGGGGCCTGATCATGCTCGCCAAGTGCGCGGTGCTCTTCCCGCTCTACTGGTGGGCCGACACCGCGCAGTTCGGCTGGGTTCTGATCGCTCTGAAGATCCCGCCGTTCCTGCTCGCCGTCTGGCTCACCTGGGTCTTCCTGGCCAAGGCGCCGCCGCCCATCGACGTGTTCGCCGAGATGGAGGCCGAGGAGCAGGCGGAGAAGGAGCGCAAGGCCGTTCTCGCCCAGGAGCGCGGCGACGCTCCGGCCCCGGCCAGGCACCGCCGCGAGGCGTGAGTCCGGCAGCGCCGAGGACGCCTCCGGGCGACTGAGCGCGAGACGACGAAGCGCGAACCGCGATACGACGGAGGGGGCGCCCGGAG
>NZ_JBHYXD010000116.1:0-374 GCF_042751995.1 Streptomyces sp. NPDC059371
GAGCTCACGGAAGCCGGAGCTGGCGATGTTCGAGTAGTGGGCGAAGACGTCGGGGCCGCCGCCGTCCTGCTCGATGAAGCCGAAGCCCTTTTCCGAGTTGAACCACTTCACGGTGCCAGTAGCCATGTTGTTCTCCTGAACAGGTAGTTGGGCCCCCATCCGGAGATGCACCGGGTAATGCCGGAGATGCCGGTAAAACAAAACGCGCCTGCGGAGGATTCCGATCAGGCGCACAAAGTAAATGGGTACCAAAAACGTATCAATGAGACAGTAGCACACCCTGATATCAGGGAGCGAGGCTAGGCGTGTGGGCCGGGACACACCCGGCCCCCACCCCCCCCGCCGCCCGCCGCCAGGCCCACGGGCCCCGCCCC
>NZ_JBHYXD010000116.1:384-27640 GCF_042751995.1 Streptomyces sp. NPDC059371
GGCCGGGACACACCCGGCCCACACGCCTCGGGCTCGACTCGGCTAGGCGAGCGGGCCGGTCACCGGCTCCACCGCGGCCACCACACCGCCCGCGCGCACGAACGCGTCCGCCGCCGCCAGGTCGGGGGCGAGGAAGCGGTCCGGGCCGGGGCCCTGGACGCCGGCCGCGCGGACCGCGTCGATGACCGCCCGCGAGGCAGGGGCCGGGGTCAGGCCCTCGCGCAGTTCGATCGCGCGGGTGGCGGCGTACAGCTCGATGGCGACGATCCGGGTCAGGTTGTCGACGGAGGTGCGCAGCTTGCGCGCCGCCGACCAGCCCATGGAGACGTGGTCCTCCTGCATGGCGGAGGAGGGGATGGAGTCCGCGGAGGCCGGGACGGCGAGCCGCTTCATCTCGCTGACCAGAGCGGCCTGCGTGTACTGGGCGATCATCAGGCCCGAGTCGACGCCGGCGTCGTCCGCGAGGAACGGCGGCAGGCCGTGGCTGCGGTTCTTGTCGAGCAGCCGGTCGGTGCGGCGCTCGGCGATCGAGCCGAGGTCGGCGGCGGCGATGGCGAGGAAGTCGAGGACGTAGGCGACGGGGGCGCCGTGGAAGTTGCCGTTCGACTCGACGCGCCCGTCGGGCAGCACGACCGGGTTGTCTACGGCGGCGGCCAGCTCGCGCTCGGCGACCGTGCGGGCGTGCGCGAGGGTGTCCCGGCCGGCGCCGGCGACCTGCGGGGCGCAGCGCACGGAGTAGGCGTCCTGGACGCGCGGGGCGTCGTCCTGGTGGTGACCGGTGAGCTCCGAACCCTTCAGCACGGCCAGCATGTTGGCGGCGCTGGCGCTCTGGCCGGGGTGCGGGCGGATGGCGTGCAGCTCGGGGGCGAGGACCTTGTCCGTGCCGAGGAGCGCTTCGAGGGAGAGCGCGGCGGTGACGTCGGCCGACTTATAGAGCGCCTCCAGGTCGGCGAGGGCCATGACCAGCATGCCGAGCATGCCGTCGGTGCCGTTGAGGAGGGCGAGGCCCTCCTTCTCGCGCAGCTCGACGGGGGTGATGCCGGCCTCGGCGAGCAGCTCGCCGGCGGGCCGCACGACGCCGTCGGGGCCTTCGGCGTCGCCCTCGCCCATCAGGGTCAGGGCGCAGTGGGACAGCGGCGCCAGGTCGCCGGAGCAGCCGAGCGAGCCGTACTCGTGGACGACCGGGGTGATTCCCGCGTTCAAGATGTCCGCCATGGTCTGCGCGACCTCGGGCCGCACACCGGTGTGCCCGGAGCAGACGGTCTTGAGCCGCAGGAACATCAGCGCGCGGACGACCTCGCGCTCGACGCGCGGGCCCATGCCGGCGGCGTGCGAGCGGACGATGTTGCGCTGCAACTGGGCGCGCAGTTCCGGGCTGATGTGCCGGCTCGCCAGGGCGCCGAAACCGGTGGAGACGCCGTAGACGGGCTCCGGCTTCGCGGCCAGCGCCTCCACGATCCCGCGGGCCGCGGCGAGGGCCGCCACCGCCTCGTCCGAGAGCTCGATCCGGGCGCCTTCGCGCGCCACGGCGAGAACGTCGGACGCGGTCACTCCGGACGTCCCCACCACCACAGTGTGCATATCCATATTCAGGAGCGTACGCAGTGAATTCGATGATGTCACTAGTGGGCGGCGGGTTGACCCCTTACTCCGGCGTACGTCACAACGGCGGCTTCGTACGTCACGAAGGGCGCCGCGTCCGGCGCGGCGGGCGCCGTACATGTGCCGTATATGTCATGTGCGGGGCCTTTCGTGGCGTCCGCGGAACCTGCGGCGCTCGCCCGCCGTGGGCGAGGGCGCGTCCGCGAGGCGGACGACGGGATCGTCGGGGCCCTCGCGCCCGGCGACCACGGGTTTCGCGGCCCGGACGGCCTTCGCCCGGTACTGGGCCGCGTCCGCCAGCCGGAACAGCCGCCGCGCCGACCGTACGGGGCCGATCGCGTCCCCGGTCGAGGCGACACCGCACGCCACCCCCTCGCCGAGCTCCAACTCCGCCGCCCGGCAGCAGAGTTCACCGGCGATCCGCACCACGTCGTCCGCCGACGGGCCCTCCGCGAGCAGACAGAACTCGTCGCCGCCCAGCCGCGCGGCGAGGGTGCCCGGGAGCATGGCCCCGCACAGCGAGAGCACCGACCCGAACCGTTCGAGGAGCCGGTCGCCGACGGCGTGCCCCCGGGTGTCGTTGACGCGCTTGAGTCCGTTGAGGTCGCAGACGACCAGGCTGACCACGGCGCCGTCCTCCCTGTGCCGCTCCACGGCCTCTTCGAGCCGTACGTCCACCGCGCGGCGGTTGGCCAGCCCTGTCAGGGAGTCGGTGTAGGCGAGGCGCCGGGCCTCCTCCAGGCGCTCGGTCTGGGCGATCCCGGCCGCGACGACGGAGGCGAGGACGGTCGCGAAGTCGGCGTCCTGCGGACCGAAGACCGGCGCGCCCGCCGGACGGGCCACGTAGAGCTCGCCCCAGGCCCGCCCGTGCAGCACGATCGGCGCGACGACGCAGCAGCCGCGGCCACGCCTGCGCAGTGCCGCCACACGCTGGTGGCAGTACCCGAAGGCACCGATCACGGGGCCGTCGGCGGTCTCGACCCAGGCGTTCGGCTCGCCGCCGCCCGCCCAGCGCTCATGCAGGAACTCGGTGATCTCCGGGAACTGGTGCACCGGGTAGGCCTCCCCGTCGGGGAACTCGTCCTCGTCCGGGGCGCGCTCGCCCACGTTGGCCAGCACGCGCAGCCGGCCGAGTTCGCGCTCCCACACGGAGAGCGCGGCGAAGCTCCCCGTCAGCGCGTGACACGCGCCGAGCGCCGCGGCCCGCCACGACTCCCGCGGGGTGCGCGCCGCCGCCATCCCCTGCGCCAGCGTCACCACGGCCCTCAGCCGACTGTCCTCACCACCCATCACCCCAGGCTAGGTATATTTGCCCATAATTGGGACATCGGCGGGGCGAACAGGGGTACGGCTCGTGAGGCCCGGATCCCGGGACTACTCCCCCGGCCACTCCGGCTTGCGCTTCTCGTTGAACGCGGCGACTCCCTCCGCCCGGTCCCCGGAGAAGGCGACGGACCGCCAGGCCGCGTCCTCGACCTCCAGACCGGCGCGCAGATCGAGTCCGTGACCGAGGCGCAGGGCCCGCTTGGCGGCGCGCAGCCCGACCGGCGAGTTGGCGGCGATCCGGGTGGCCAGGGCGAGCGCCTCCACCCGGTCCTGCCCCGCCTCCACCAGCTCGTCCACCAGCCCCAACTCCCTTGCCTCGGCGGCCTCCAGACGCCGCGCCGAGAAGATGAGCTCGGCGGCGCGCGCGGCTCCGACCCGGCGCGGCAGTAGCTGCGTGCCGCCGCCTCCGGGAATCACGCCGACGGACACCTCGGGCAGCCCGACGACCGCCGAACGGTCGGCCACGATCAGGTCGCAGGACAGCGCCAGCTCGAACCCGCCGCCCAGCGCGAAGCCGTGAACGGCGGCGACGGTCGGCATCGGCAGTTCCAGGACCCCGGTGTACGCGGATCGCGCGAGGGGCCGCTGCCGTACCAGCTCGGCGTCCGTGAAGGAGTTGCGCTCCTTCAGATCGGCGCCGACGCAGAAGGCACGCTCGTGCGTGGAGGTCAGGACGACCACGCGTACGTCCCGGTCGGCGGCGAGGGCGTCGCAGGCTCCGGCGATCGACCGCGCCATGTCCGTGGACACGGCGTTCATGGCCTTGGGCCGGTCGAGGACGAGCTCGGCGACGTGCCCGTGCCGCCGCACGGCCACGAACTCGCCGAACCTCCGCTCGCCCGGCTCCGCCACCTGGTCCGCCTCTTGCTGCGCCATGACACCCTCCCGGTTAACGCGGGTTAACAATCGATGCCCCGATCATCGCAGCCGGGGCCGTCCGGCGAAACCCGCCCCCCTCGGGCCGTACCACCTCGTTCGAGTGACATGTCGTCGAACTTCGTTTCGCCGCTCTCGGAGGGTGCATAACGTGCGCACCGCCGCAGCGCATCAGGGACACCGGCTCACCGGGGAGGGACGACCATGACGAACCGCGAGACACCGCAGGCCACCAGCACCCGGCCGGGCCCGCGACCTACGCTCACACGACCGCCGGCCCAGCGGGTGGCCTCCGAGGCCGCCGGGGCAGGCACCTCGCCCGACCGGCGGCCCGACGCCACGCCGACGACGGCCACGGCCCCCACGGCCTCCGCGGCCGCCACGACCTCCGCGGCAACCGAGTCCGCCGCGTCCCCGGCCGCCCGGACCGCACCGGCGGTCACCAACCGGTGGATCCGCGTCAAGCCGCTCAGCAGGGCGATGCCCGCCCCCGCGCCGCTCGACACCGCCGGGTCCGGCACCCAGGACGCGCCCACCGTGCGGACGCCCGCCGTCAGGACGGGCGACGCCCGGGTACCCGCCCCGGTGAAGTCCGGGACCACGCCGGACAGGGCCGCGAAGATCTGGGCCTCCGCCGCCGGGACGACGCCGAGCCCTCAGGGGGCGGCAGCCGAGGCGAGGGCGCAGGCAGCCGGGACAGCTCCGGAAGCCGGGACCAGGACGCGAGAAGCCGGCACGCAGCCGCAGGAGACCGGAGCACGGGCGCGGGGCGCGGGAACGCTGACGCCGACACGGGAAGCCGGAGCGCGGGCACTGGAGGCGGCCGAAGCGGCGGCGCGGGAAGCCGGGGCGAAGGCGCGGGAAGGCAGTGGCGCGGCCCGGGAAACCGGGGGTGCGGCCCGGGAAGGCAGTGGCGCGGCCCGGGAAACCGGGAGTGCGGCCCCAGACGCCGAGACCGCGGCCCCGGAAGCCCGGGGCGCGGCCCGGGAGACCGGGGGTACGGCCCCGCAAGCCGCGATCGCGGCCCAGGAAGCCAGGAGTGTGGCTCGGGAGACCGGGAGTGTCGCCCCCGAAGCCAAGACCGTGGCGTGGGAACGCAGTGGCGCGGCCCAGGACACCGGGAGTGCGGCCCCAGACGCCGAGACCGCGGCCCCGGAAGCCCGGGGTACGGCCCAGGAAGCCCGGGGTGCGGCCCAGGAAGCCCGGGGTACGGCCCAGGAAGCCCGGGGTGCGGCCCGGGACACCGGGAGTGTCGCCCCGGATGCCGAGACCGCGGCTCGGGAAGCCAGGGGTGGGGGCCGGGAAGCCAGGGGTGTCGTCGATGGGCTGGGGGTGGATCGTGCTGGTCGGGGGCGAGGGATCGTTCCGGCTGCGCGGGCCGGCGGCGCGAGCGGGGCCGCGTACCCGCCCGGCGACGACGAGCCCGCGCCCGTCCGGCCACGGGTCGCCCGGGGCCGGCACCGCAAGCCCCGTCGCCGCCGCGTGCTCTTCGCCGCGGGAGGGCTCGCGCTCGCGGCGGGAGTGCTGAGCCTGACCCGGATGTCGCCGGACGCGGTGACCGGGAGCGCGGACGGAGGGCACGCGGAGGCCGAACCGGTCGCGACGGCCACGGACAACGACACGGCGGGCGACGCCGTCCCCACCGTCGCGGCGATGCCCTCACCCACGCGGGCCGGAGCCGCGCCGGCGAGCCCCGCGATGGGCGGGACGAGCCCGGCGCCCACCTCGGACACGAGCGGGATCCCGGCGTCGGTGCGGACACCGGCCGCCACGGTCCCGGCCGCTCACGGCGCGGCCCCCGCCGCCACGGAGGCGGGCGACAGCACGGGCATCCCCACGGCCCCCGCGACGACACCGCCGACCACGCGGTCGACACCGCCGGCCACCGCGCCCGCCGAGACACCGCGACACACCCCGTCCCCGAGCCCGAGCACCACGGCGCCGTCCCACCAGCAGCCGGGCGTGTGCGTACCGATCGTGGGGATCTGCGTGAACGGGCTGCTGTCGCCCGGCCAGGACGAACAGTGACCGGAACATGCCGAGCCATGACCGTGAGGTGCGAAGCGGTGCCCGTGAGGCGCCGAGCGGTGACCGTGAGGTGCTACGCGTCGTCGGCCCGGCGGGCCAGCAGCCACGGCTCGATGACGCCGAGACCTCGCACGGGCCGCTGCCACATCGGCTGGAGCGCGAAGCGGTACGAGGGGGGTTCCTCGCCCTCCTTCTCCGCGGCGGCCGCGGCCTCGGCGGCCTCCGCCTCGGACGCGGGCGCGTCACCGGTGCGGGTCAGCTCCTCCGCGAAGGCGCCGTCGACGAGGACGGCGTCGCGCGGCGCTATCGACGTGAGCCGGCTCGCCAGGTTCACGGTCGTACCGAACACGTCGCCCATCCGGGTGGTGACCGTGCCGAAGGCGATGCCGACGCGCAGCTCCGGCATCGTCTCGTCGTTGGCCATCGTCTCGATGAGCCGCAGCGCGATCTCGGCGGCGACACCGGCGTCGTCCGCGGAGTAGAGCACCTCGTCGCCGAGGGTCTTGATGAGCCGGCCCCCGTGCGCCGCCACCAGGTCCGCCGCGGTCGTCTCGAAGGCCTCGACGAGCTCGCCGAGCTCCTCCTCCTCCATGCGGCGCGTCAGCCGGGTGAAGCCGACGAGGTCGGCGAAGCCGACGGCGAGACGGCGGTCGACCATCTCCTCGTCGTCCGCCGCCTGCACGACCCGGCCGGTGGCCGCGGCGAGCTGGCGGCGCCAGACGTAGACGAGGAACTCCTCCAGCTCGGGCAGAAGCAGCTCGATCAGGGGGTACGTCACCTCGGTGCGGGTCATTCCCGGCTCCGGGGGCTCGGTCAGGCCCTCCAGGAAGGAATCGATCTGCCATTCGGCCAGACGGGCGGTGGTCTGCCCGGTGGAGCGGGCGACCTGGACGGCCATGGCCTCGCTCAGCAGGCCCGCCTCGACGAGACCGGCGAGGCGGCGCAACGCGAGAACGTCCGCCTCGGTCAGCGCCTTGGCCTGGCCGATGTCCGCGAAGCCCATCGCCCGCCAGAAGCGGGAGGCCAGCTCCATGGAGACGCCCGCGCTGCGGGCCGCCTGGAACGGGGTGTACCGCCGCTCGGCACCGAGGATCAGCCCCTCGAGGCGCAGCGCGAGCGGGTCGCCCTCGGAGTCCGGTTCGGCCTGGGGGTCCACCCGGCCGTTCGCCTCGTGGCGCGCGTCGGGCCGGACCTCCGGCCGCCCGCCGCCGTCGCGGCCGCGGTCGTCCCCGCGGGGGCGGCTCCCCGCCGGAACGAGGTCGCCACTGGAAAGACCGTCTCCCGCGTCCTGGCGGTCGTCCGGGCGGTGGTTCGGGCGGGTGCCGGACCCGGCGTCGGGACCGGCCTCGTGCCGGGCCTCGTCGGCCGCGGCGGCCCGTGCGGGTGTCGCGTCCGTGACCGGCCCGGCGGTACGGCCGGGCTCGCCGCCGGGGGCGGGGTGGGCACCCGTGCCGGAGCCGGTGTCGTCGACGGTCACTCCTGCTGCCCTTCCGATCTGCCGTGGTCAGGTTCGACCGCGCTCAACTCTACGGCAGGTGTGCGCTGGCTCACTCCCGATGGCGGGACCGAGGCCCGAGAGGCACCGAAGGTCTGGACCACACGCCGTCCCGGACCGTCACACGCCCCACCGGCCCGCGCCCTCGCCCCACCCGCCGCCCCGCGCCGCCGGAGTCCCCACATACCGCGCCTCGGGACTCCCGCCGCACCGCGCCGCCTGACCCCCGGCGCATCGCGCCTCGGACCCCCGGCGTCCGGTCGGCTCGTGGTGCGCGTCGGGGCGTCGGCTCACGCGGGGCGCAGGTGCACGACGTCTCCGGCGCCCACCGGCTCCCGTACGCCGTCGGCGGTCGCGATGACGAGCCGTCCGTCCCCGTCCAGGGCCATCGCCTCGCCGACGATCGTCCGGCCGCCGGGCAGTTCGGCCCGCACCGAGCGTCCGAGCGTCGCGCATCCGGCCGCGTACGTCTCCTGGAGGCCGGACGCGACGGGGTCGCCGCCCGCGTCCCGCCACCGCACGTACCACTGCTCCAGGGAGCGGAGCACGGCCCGCAGCACGGTGTCACGGTCCGTGGTCGTCGCGCCCGCCATCGCCAGCGATCCGGCGCCGGGCACGGGCAGTTCGTCCTCGCGCAGCGAGACGTTGACGCCGATCCCGACGACGACCGCGTCGCTTCCCGCGCGCTCGGCGAGGATGCCGCCCGCCTTGCGTTCCTCTCCGTCCACGGTGACCAGCAGGTCGTTCGGCCACTTGAGTGCGGTGTCGACTCCCGCGGAGCGCGAGAGCGCCGTGGCGACGGCCACGCCGGTGAGCAACGGCAGCCAGCCCCAGCGCTCGACGGGGACTCCGGCGGGCTTCAGCACGACGGAGAAGAAGAGGCCGGAGCGGGCCGGCGCGGTCCACCGGCGGTCCAGGCGTCCGCGCCCGGCGTTCTGCTCCTCGGCGACGAGGACGGCGCCCTCGTCGGCCCCCTTCTCGCCGGTGACGACCGCGGCCAGATCGGTGTTGGTCGATCCGGTCCGCTCCACCACCTCCACGTCGCTCCACAGGCCGCCGTCACGGACCAGCGCCCGGCGCAGGGCGGCCCCGTTCAGCGGCGGACGGTCCAGGTCGGACCACCGGTTGTCGTTCGCGTCTGCTGCATCTCGCGGCGTCATGCAACCCAGCCTAGGTGTGGTAAACGCCGCACTGCCGATCGGTAGGCACGCCACTACGCTACGGATGAGTAGCAAGCCCCCCTTCTGAGCACCGCTTCTGAGCGTCGCTTCTTTCTGAGCACCGCGTTTTCCGAGCAGTCACCCTCACGTCCCCTTAGATCAGGCAGGGAGCCGCAACCCGATGTCCGAGCCGGAAGAGCTGCACCACCCCGACATCCACACCACCGCGGGCAAGCTCGCGGATCTGCAGCGCCGCATCCAGGAAGCGACGCACGCCGGCTCGGAGCGCGCCGTCGAAAAGCAGCACGCCAAGGGCAAGTTGACGGCTCGTGAGCGCATCGAACTGCTGATGGACGACGGTTCCTTCGTCGAGTTCGACGAGTTCGCGCGGCACCGGTCGACCGACTTCGGACTGGAGAAGAACCGCCCGTACGGCGATGGTGTGGTCACCGGCTACGGCACCGTCGACGGCCGCCCGGTCGCCGTGTTCTCCCAGGACTTCACGGTTTTCGGCGGTGCTCTCGGCGAGGTCTTCGGCCAGAAGATCATGAAGGTGATGGACTTCGCGCTGAAGACCGGCTGCCCGGTCATCGGCATCAACGACTCGGGCGGCGCCCGGATCCAGGAGGGCGTCAGCGCTCTCGGCATGTACGGCGAGATCTTCCGCCGCAACGTGCACGCCTCGGGTGTCATCCCGCAGATCAGCCTGGTCGTCGGTCCGTGCGCGGGCGGCGCGGTGTACTCCCCCGCCATCACCGACTTCACGGTGATGGTCGATCAGACCTCGCACATGTTCATCACGGGCCCCGACGTCATCAAGACGGTGACGGGTGAGGACGTCGGCTTCGAGGAGCTGGGCGGCGCCCGTACGCACAACGCCGTGTCGGGCGTGGCCCATCACATGGCGGGTGACGAGAAGGACGCGATCGAGTACGTCAAGCAGCTTCTGTCGTACCTGCCGTCCAACAACCTCAGCGAGCCCCCGGTGTTCCCGGAGGAGGCGGACCTCGCCCTCACGGACGAGGACCGTGAGCTGGACACGATCGTGCCGGACAGCGCGAACCAGCCGTACGACATGCACGCGGTGATCGAACACGTCCTGGACGACGCCGAGTTCTTCGAGACGCAGGCGCTGTTCGCGCCGAACATCCTCACCGGCTTCGGCCGGGTCGAGGGCCACCCGGTCGGCATCGTCGCCAACCAGCCGATGCAGTTCGCCGGTTGTCTGGACATCGACGCGAGCGAGAAGGCCGCGCGGTTCGTGCGGACGTGCGACGCGTTCAACGTGCCCGTCCTGACGTTCGTGGACGTGCCCGGCTTCCTCCCGGGCGTCGACCAGGAGCACACGGGCATCATCCGCCGCGGCGCCAAGCTGATCTACGCGTACGCCGAGGCGACCGTCCCGCTGATCACGATCATCACCCGCAAGGCCTTCGGCGGCGCGTACGACGTCATGGGCTCCAAGCACCTGGGCGCCGACCTCAACCTGGCCTGGCCCACCTCCCAGATCGCGGTCATGGGCGCGCAGGGCGCGGTCAACATCCTGCACCGCCGCACCATCGCGGCCGCCGAGGACCAGGACGCCACCCGGGCCCGGCTCATCCAGGAGTACGAGGACACGCTGCTGAACCCGTACACGGCTGCCGAGCGCGGCTACATCGACGGCGTGATCATGCCGTCGCAGACCCGCTCCCACGTCGTACGCGGCCTGCGTCAGCTCCGTACGAAGCGGGCGTCACTGCCTCCGAAGAAGCACGGCAACATCCCGCTCTAGACCCCGCCGACCCGGACCCTGGGAGCAGACATGACGATCAAGGTCGTACGGGGCAATCCGACCCCCGAGGAGTTGGCCGCCGCACTGGCGGTGGTCCGCGCGCGCGCCGCGGCGGTGGCGTCCGCCCCGTCCGGCGCGTCCGGGCCGCGTGACTCCTGGTCCGACCCCGCCCGTATCGCCGCGCACCGGCTGCCGCAGCCGGGCCCGACGTCGTGGGGCCGCAGCTACTGGCCGGGCTAGCCACCGCGCCGGCACGCGACACCCCTCGATCCCCCCGCGGACCCCGTCCCGGGGGGATCTCGGTTTCACAGGATGTCCGCAAGTTGAGTACCCGTACTCAGGCGTCGGGCCGCCCGCTCGTCGCACGATCGGGAGCATGCTGTGGTCCGACCCCGAGAACGAACCCCCCGAGGATCTCCGCGACATGCAGGCCATGTTGCGACGCCTGGGCGTTCTCCTGGCGCTGGCCATGGTGATCGGGATGACCCTGGCGTGCATCCGCTGAACCCGCCCGGCAGCCGAGGCGGGGGCGGATCGACGCCGATACCCTGATCGCATGACCGATCAGTCGCGCCGCCGTCTCGTCCTCGCCTCCCAGTCCCCCGCCCGGCTCAATCTGCTGCGGCAGGCCGGTCTCGCCCCCGAGGTGATCGTGAGCGGGGTCGACGAGGACGCCGTCACCGCACCCACTCCCGCCGAACTGGCCCTCGCGCTGGCCGAGGCGAAGGCCTCCGTCGTGGCGGCGCGCCCCGAGGTCCAGGGCGCGCTGGTGATCGGCTGCGACTCGGTGCTCGACCTGGACGGCCAAGCGCTCGGCAAGCCGGCCGACGCCGAGGAGGCCACCGCACGCTGGAAGGCGATGCGCGGCCGGGCGGGCACGCTCCAGACGGGGCACTGCGTCTGGGACACCGCGCAGAAGCGGTGGGAGTCCGCGATCGCCTCGACCGTGGTCCGCTTCGGCGAACCGACCGACGAGGAGATCGCCGCGTACGTCGGCTCGGGCGAACCCCTGCACGTGGCGGGCGCGTTCACCCTGGACGGCCGCTCGGCGCCCTTCATCGAGGGCATCGACGGCGACCACGGCAACGTCATCGGCATCTCACTGCCGCTGGTCCGCAGACTGCTCCGCGAACTCGGCGTGGGCATCACAGAGTTGTGGACGCCCCGGGAGGGGTGAGGGCCACGGGACCGGGCGTCCGGTCAAGGCGCCCGGCCACCCGGCCACTCCGGGAACACCCGTACGCATCAGGGCGGTTGAGGTCCGGACGCGGGCACACCTGAGCACCCGGGCGGCCCGAGAGCCGGGACCGGGACCGGGCCCCCGGGCCACCCCCGGGCGCCGGCACGCCCGAAGGCGGCCGGAGAGCCAGGAGGGTGGTCGGGGCGCCGTCAGGAGGGCGGTCAGGGGCCGTCAGGAGGCCGCTGCCGCGACCGCGACCACGGGCACCTCCTCGACGGCCCTCGCGTCGTCACCCGTGACGTCGGCGGCCGCCGCCTCGGCACCCTTCGGCTCGGCACCCTTCCCCAGGTCGACGGTCCCCGCGGTGACAGCCTCACCCGGGCCGGCACCGCCCGCGACCGCGCTCCGGTCGGGGCCGGTGCTCCCGGCGTCGGCCGCGTCGCCCTCGCCGTCACCCGTCCCGCCGGTCTCCGGCGCGGCGTCGACGGGGCCGGTCTCGCGGCCGTCGTACGCCAGGAGGGTGAACACGATCAACGCGAACACCACCATCATGAAGGCGAACGCTCCCCAGCCCACCAGGCCCACCGTGAAGGCGCCGAGCAGGGCGTGCACCACGGCGGCGCTGATCAGCAGGACACGCCCGAAAACGCCCGGGGGGCGCTGCCGCAGCGCGACCAGCAGGGCCGACACGGCACAGGCCAGGAAGTAGAGGCCGAAGACCAGACCGCCGATCTTCGACGACCGCGCCATCACGTCGGAGTCGAGTCCGGCCATGGACATGTCCTGGCGGTCGACGACCACGCCGAGGAACCAGTTGAGGAGAGCGATACCTATCGCCTCCACGAAAAGCACGATCGCCGCCACCCACACCAGCGGTCTCCGCACCACCGGCCCCACCCACTTCCGCGCGCTGTTACCCCAAGTACGTCTTAGACATCCCGAACGCTACTAACGGGTAAACCCAGGGACAAGGGTTCCGTCGAGGGCAAAGAATCGTTGGGCCATTCGTAGGGACTCGACAAAGAATCGTTGTGGGCCGCAGCACGGAGTCACAGAGACCTTGGCCACACCTGAGGGCTAGGGTTCAGGGAAGGATTCCCGCGTGCCTTGGCACGACAAGGGATTTCGCGGGTAGGGCGAGCCTCGTATCACGCTCCGTGTGGGCAAGCTCACCACTGGGGACAGCTCGAAGAGTCGTGTTGGCTGTCCCTAAACTCGGCTTGTTTTCAAGGAGGGAGCCATCGTGCGCAAGGTGCTCATCGCCAACCGTGGCGAAATCGCTGTCCGCGTGGCCCGAGCATGTCGGGATGCCGGGATCGCGAGCGTTGCCGTGTATGCGGAACCGGACCGGGACGCTCTGCATGTCCGTGCGGCGGACGAGGCGTTCGCGCTGGGCGGTGACACTCCGGCCTCCAGTTACCTGGACTTCGCCAAGGTGCTGCAGGCCGCCAAGGACTCGGGCGCGGATGCCATCCATCCGGGTTACGGCTTCCTTTCGGAGAACGCGGACTTCGCCCAGGCCGTTCTCGACGCCGGGCTGATCTGGATCGGTCCGCCGCCGCAGGCGATCCGCGACCTGGGTGACAAGGTCGCCGCCCGGCACATCGCGCAGCGTGCGGGCGCGCCGCTGGTGGCCGGTACCCCGGACCCGGTCTCGGGTGCCGAGGAGGTCGTCGCGTTCGCCGAGCAGTACGGTCTGCCGATCGCGATCAAGGCCGCCTTCGGTGGCGGCGGGCGCGGTCTGAAGGTCGCCCGGAACCTGGAAGAGGTACCGGAGCTGTACGAGTCGGCGGTGCGCGAGGCGGTCGCGGCCTTCGGGCGCGGCGAGTGCTTCGTGGAGCGCTACCTCGACAAGCCCCGGCACGTGGAGACCCAGTGCCTGGCCGACAGCCACGGCAACGTGGTCGTCGTCTCCACGCGTGACTGCTCGCTCCAGCGCCGCCACCAGAAGCTGGTCGAGGAGGCCCCCGCCCCGTTCCTGTCCGAGGCACAGGTGGCGGAGCTGTACGCGTCCTCCAAGGCGATCCTGAAGGAGGCCGGCTACGTCGGCGCGGGAACCGTGGAGTTCCTGGTCGGCGTGGACGGCACGATCTCCTTCCTGGAGGTCAACACCCGTCTGCAGGTCGAGCACCCGGTCACCGAGGAGGTCGCCGGCATCGACCTGGTCCGCGAGATGTTCCGTATCGCGGACGGCGAGGCGCTCGGCTACGGCGATCCCGAACTGCGCGGCCACTCCATCGAGTTCCGCATCAACGGCGAGGACCCGGGCCGCAACTTCCTGCCGGCCCCCGGTACGGTCACGGCCTTCGCGGCGCCGACCGGCCCCGGCGTCCGGCTGGACGCGGGCGTCGAGTCCGGCAGTGTCATCGGCCCGGCCTGGGACTCCCTGCTCGCCAAGCTGATCGTCACCGGCGCCACCCGCAAGCAGGCCCTGCAGCGGGCCGCCCGTGCGCTGGCCGAGTTCACCGTCGAGGGCATGGCGACGGCGATCCCCTTCCACCGCGCGGTGGTCGAGGACCCGGCGTTCGCCCCCGAGCTCACCGGCTCGGAGGACCCGTTCACGGTCCACACCCGCTGGATCGAGACCGAGTTCGTCAACGAGATCAAGCCGTTCGCCGCTCCGGCCGACGCCGAGACCGACGACGAGCCCGGCCGCGAGACGGTGGTCGTCGAGGTCGGCGGCAAGCGCCTGGAGGTCTCGCTGCCGGTCTCGCTGGGCATGTCGCTGGCCCGCACCGGTCTGGCCGCCGGCGCCAAGCCCAAGCGCCGCGCCGCGAAGAAGTCCGGCCCGGTCGCCTCGGGCGACACCCTCGCCTCCCCGATGCAGGGCACCATCGTCAAGGTGGCCGTCGAGGAGGGCCAGGAGGTCAAGGAGGGCGATCTGATCGTCGTCCTCGAGGCCATGAAGATGGAACAGCCCCTGAACGCGCACCGCTCCGGCACCGTCAAGGGCCTGAGCGCGGAGGTCGGCGCCTCCGTGACGTCCGGCGCCCCCATCTGCGAGATCAAGGACTGAGCACGCGGACGGGTGACACACCCGTCCCGTGGCGTCCGAAGCGCCCGGCGAACCGCGTCTGCGGCCCGCCGGGCGCTTCCGCGTACGGAACGGTCCGCCGGGCGCTCCCGCGTACGGAGTGAATCCCGGGCGCCACGGCGCCCGGGACCCCGTCCGCGCAACCGTCCATGATGCTTCGAGCCGTCCGGCGCCGAACCGGCGGACGTCCGTCCGGGAGCCGCCGGTGGCATCCTGGAGCGCAGCCGGGCGGTGGGAGAGGGCAGGTGGAGGCCATGGTGGGCGCGACCGCGAAGGAGCGGGCCGGAACGTCCGGGCCCGCCCAGGGTCCAGGAGCGCCGCGGGTGATGCGGGCGGACGCCCGGCGCAACCACGGACGGCTGCTCGCGGAGGCGCGCGCCGCGTTCGCCGCGCACGGCACGGACGCGTCCCTGGAGGACGTGGCCCGGCGCGCGGGCGTCGGAATCGGCACGCTGTACCGGCACTTCCCGAATCGGCACGCTTTGATGAGCGCGGTCTTCGAGGACGCGGTGAGCGATCTGCTGGCCCGCTCGCGCGAGTTGCTCGGCGCCCCGCAACCGTGCACCGCGCTGGTGGAGTGGCTGCGCGAGATCATCTCGCACGCGGGTGCGTACCGGGGACTCGCGCGCGCCCTCATGTCGGCCTCGCGGGACGACGGTTCACACCTCGCCCGGTGCAGTGGCCCGATGCGTGAGGCGGGCGGCGCCCTGCTGCTGCGCGCCCAGGAGTCGGGGGCCGTGCGCCCCGACGTCTCCATCGGGGATCTCCTCCAGTTGACCAACGCGATCGCGCTGGCGGCGGAGGAGACCCCGGACGACCCCGCGCTGGCCGACCGTCTGCTGAACCTGACCCTGCGCGGCCTGAAACCGTGAGCGGGCCCGGCCTCTGCGGCCTCAAGCCGTGAGGCGCCCCGGCCTCCGGAGCCTGAGAGCGTGAACCGCCCTGCCCCCGGTGGCCTGACACCGTGAACCGACCCGGTTCGCGGTCCGGACCCGTGAACCGACCTGGTGTACGGCCTGGACCCATGAACCGACCTGGTGCACGGTCGGGACACGTGAGCCGGTCCGGTCGGTCGGCCGAGGGCTCGGCCCTCCGCTTCACCGTCCCGGCGACACCGCTCAGCGGCGTCGCAGATCGGCCACTCGTGCCCGTTCGGCCGGGGGCTGGTCCCCCATCGCCGTCGCGCTCCGTAGTTGCGGTCCCGAGCCCGGGACCACCTGGCCGCGGCGCGGGCCCGGGAGCGGTACGTCCCGACGCGGCTGGCGCCCCGCCGGGAGCGGATCCCCTCCCGCACCGCCCGACGCCGATGACCCGGCCACCGTGATCTGCACGCCCTGATCGGCCAGGGCCTGCAGTTCGGTGGCGGCCCGGTCGTCATGGGCGGGCGGCTCGTCCGTGACCAGCCGGGTGATGAGGTCGGTCGGCACGGTCTGGAACATGGTGTCCGTCCCGAGCTTGGTGTGGTCGGCGAGGACCACGACCTCCGCGGCGGCCTGGACGAGGGCACGGTCCACCGACGCCGAGAGCATGTTGGACGTGGAGAGTCCGCGCTCGGCGGTCAGACCGCTCCCGGAGAGGAACGCCCGGGACACGCGCAGCCCCTGAAGGGACTGCTCCGCACCCGAGCCGACCAGGGCATAGTTGGAACCGCGCAGGGTGCCGCCGGTCATCACGACCTCCACACGGTTGGCGTGGGCCAACGCCTGCGCCACCAGCAGGGAGTTGGTGACGACGGTCAGGCCTGGCACCCGCGCGAGCCGGCGGGCCAGCTCCTGCGTGGTGGTCCCCGCCCCCACCACGATGGCCTCGCCCTCTTCGACGAGACTCGCGGCGAGATCGGCGATGGCCGTCTTCTCGGCGGTCGCGAGATGCGATTTCTGCGGAAAGCCGGACTCCCGCGTGAACCCGCCCGGCAATACCGCACCGCCGTGCCGGCGGTCGAGGAGTCCTTCTGCCTCCAGCGCGCGCACGTCCCGCCGTACGGTCACTTCGGAGGTCTGGACGACGCGGGCGAGCTCACGGAGCGACACGGCCCCGTTCGCTCGCACCATTTCGAGGATCAATTGGCGACGTTCTGCAGCGAACACGAAACTGACAGTAACCCCAACGACCGTCTGCTTTCAGCAGTTTGCGCCGAATAACAGAAGTTGTTCGCATGGCAGGGTGCTCAGTGGTATACGTGCCCACTCTCGCCGCCCCCGCGCTGCGCAGCGTCACCAACTCCCCGTGACCAGCGGGGAGTCGGCGCGGGGCGTCAGCCCTCGCCCGCGGTCTTCCGGGTGTGGAGCTGTCGCGCCACCTCGGCGATCGAGCCGGACAGTGACGGGTACACGGTGAACGCGTTCGCGATCTGTTCGACCGTCAGATTGTTGTCGACCGCGATCGAGATCGGGTGGATCAGCTCCGAGGCGCGCGGGGAGACGACCACGCCGCCGACCACGATGCCGGTGCCGGGGCGGCAGAGGATCTTGACGAAGCCGTCGCGGATGCCCTGCATCTTGGCGCGCGGATTGCGCAGCAGCGGCAGCTTCACGACCCGGGCGTCGATCTTGCCCGCGTCGACGTCCGCCTGGGTGTAGCCGACGGTGGCGATCTCGGGGTCGGTGAAGACGTTCGAGGAGACCGTCTTCAGGTTCAGCGGGGCCACCGCGTCGCCGAGGAAGTGGTACATGGCGATGCGGCCCTGCATGGCGGCGACGGACGCGAGGGCGAAGACGCCGGTCACGTCACCGGCCGCGTACACGCCCGGAGCGGTGGTGCGGGAGACCCTGTCCGTCCAGATGTGCCCGGAGTCGCGGACCCTGACGCCGGCCTCCTCCAGGCCCATCCCGCTGCTGTTCGGGATGGCGCCGACGGCCATCAGGCAGTGCGTGCCGCTGATGACCCGGCCGTCGGAGAGCGTGACCTCGACCCGGTCGCCGACCCGCTTGGCGGACTCGGCGCGGGAGCGGGCCATGACGTTCATGCCGCGGCGGCGGAAGACGTCCTCCAGGACGGCGGCGGCGTCGGGGTCCTCGCCCGGCAGCACGCGGTCGCGGCTGGAGACGAGGGTGACGCGGGAGCCGAGTGCCTGGTAGGCGCCGGCGAACTCGGCACCGGTGACACCGGAGCCGACCACGATGAGCTCCTCGGGCAGCTCGTCGAGGTCGTAGACCTGGGTCCAGTTCAGGATGCGCTCGCCGTCGGGCTGCGCGTCGGGCAGCTCGCGCGGGTGCCCGCCGGTGGCGAGGAGCACGGCGTCGGCGGTAAGGGTCTCCTCGGTGCCGTCCGCGGCGCTCACGACGACCTTGCGGGAGCCGTCCAGGGCCTGCATGCCCTCCAGACGTCCGCGGCCCCGCAGGACCCGGGCGCCGGCACGGGTCACCGAGGCGGTGATGTCGTGCGACTGGGCGAGCGCGAGACGCTTCACACGGCGGTTGACCTTGCCGAGGTCGACGCCGACCACCTTGGCCGCCTGCTCCAGCGGAGGGGTGTCGTCGGCGACGATGATCCCCAGCTCCTCGTACGAGGAGTCGAAGGTCGTCATCACCTCGGCCGTCGCGATCAGAGTCTTCGACGGCACGCAGTCGGTGAGCACCGACGCCCCGCCCAGACCGTCGCAGTCGACGACGGTCACCTCCGCGCCGAGCTGCGCGGCCACAAGCGCCGCTTCATATCCGCCGGGTCCGCCACCGATGATCACGATCCGAGTCACGTACTCCATTGTCCCGCACGCTTCAAGGTGCTTCCGCCCAGGGGCCCCGAGTCCGGCGTATCCGAGCCACTTTGTTACGTGAGAGGCGTACGTGCCACTGACGTACCCTCGACCACATGTCGCTCTACGCCGCGTACGCCGGCAATCTCGATCCGCGGCTCATGACGCGCCGCGCCCCGCATTCGCCGCTGCGCGCGACGGGCTGGCTGAACGGCTGGCGGCTGACCTTCGGCGGCGAGCACATGGGCTGGGAGGGGGCGCTCGCGACGATCGTCGAGGCGCCGCGGTCCCAGGTCTTCGTGGCGCTGTACGACATCGCCCCGCCGGACGAGGATTCGATGGACCGCTGGGAGGGCGTCGGCCTCGACATCTACCGCCGGATGCGTGTACGTGTGCACACACTGGAGGGTGAGGAAGGCGCGTGGGTCTACGTACTGAACGGGTACGAGGGGGGACTGCCCTCGGCGCGTTATCTGGGCGAGATCGCGGACGCCGCCGAGTCCGCCGGGGCTCCGCACGACTACGTCATGGAACTCCGCAAGCGTCCCTGCTGAAGCCTGTTACCCCCGGCGCGCCCCGCCGCTCCGCGGCGGAATCCGTGCCGCTCCGCGGCGGTTTCGCCCGTTCGCCCGCCCGTGTCGCTCCGTCACGAGGGTGCCCTCGCCACCCCGCCGCTCCGCGGCGCATTTCCCACCCGCCCGCCCGTCTCGGCCGGTCATGACGGCGCCCTCTCGGCGCCCACACGGCGTCCTCACCCTCGCTCGTTCGTCGGAAACGACAAGACAACGATCGCAAGACCGTGAGCACTGTCATCTACGCGCGTAGGCCCGGACCGGCTACGCTCTTGCGCGTGAACGCATCTCTTCTTCCGGACGACATCCAGGGCGACCCCCACGCCGCCGCCGACGCCGCCGCCACGCGCCTGCGCGAGCTCACGGGCGCCGAGACCCACGACGTCGCCCTCGTGATGGGCTCCGGCTGGGCTCCCGCCGTGGACGCCCTCGGCACCCCCGAGGCCGAGTTCCCCGTCACCGAGCTGCCCGGCTTCCCGCCGCCGGCGGTCGAGGGCCACGGCGGCACCGTCCGCTCGTACCGGATCGGCGACAAGCGCGCCCTGGTCTTCCTCGGCCGCACCCACTTCTACGAGGGCCGCGGGGTCGCCGCCGTCGCGCACGGCGTCCGTACCGCCGTCGCCGCCGGCTGCAAGACCATCGTGCTCACCAACGGCTGCGGCGGTCTGCGCGAGGGTATGCGCCCCGGCCAGCCCGTGCTGATCAGCGACCACATCAACCTGACGGCCACCTCGCCGATCGTCGGCGCGAACTTCGTCGACCTCACCGACCTGTACTCGCCGCGGCTGCGCGCGCTGTGCAAGGAGGTGGACCCCTCCCTGGAGGAGGGCGTCTACGCGCAGTTCCCCGGCCCGCACTACGAGACTCCCGCCGAGATCCGGATGGCCCGCGTCATCGGCGCCGACCTGGTGGGCATGTCGACGACCCTCGAGGCCATCGCCGCGCGTGAGGCGGGCGCCGAGGTGCTCGGCATCTCCCTCGTCACCAACCTCGCCGCCGGTATGACGGGCGAGCCCCTGAACCACGAGGAAGTCCTCCAGGCCGGCCGCGACTCGGCCGCGCGCATGGGGGAACTTCTGACCCAGGTGCTGGATCGTCTGTAGGCGACAGGGTCGCGCGTCCCCGGCGCCGGGGACGGAACGACCCGGGCACACGGAAGCCGTACGACCGAAGAGAGGTGCACCCGAGGTGCAGGACGACATCGTCGCGCGGGCCCAGGCGTGGCTGGCCGAGGACCCCGACGCGGAGACCCGTGACGAACTCGCCAAGCTCGTCGAGGCGGAGGACGTCGCCGAGCTGACCGCCCGCTTCGGCGGGACGCTCCAGTTCGGCACCGCGGGTCTGCGCGGTGAGCTCGGCGCGGGGCCGATGCGGATGAACCGTTCCGTGGTCATCAGGGCCGCGGCCGGACTCGCCGCGTATCTCAAGGCCGAGGGACGGACCGGCGGACTCGTGGTGATCGGCTACGACGCCCGCCACAAGTCCGCGGACTTCGCCCGGGACACGGCGGCCGTGATGACGGGCGCGGGCCTGCGTGCCGCCGTCCTGCCCCGGCCGCTGCCCACGCCCGTCCTCGCCTACGCCATACGGCATCTCGGCGCGGTCGCGGGTGTGGAGGTCACCGCCAGCCACAACCCGCCCAGGGACAACGGCTACAAGGTCTACCTCGGCGACGGCTCGCAGATCGTCCCGCCGGCCGACGCGGAGATCGCCGCCGAGATCGACGCGGTCCGCGCGCTCGCGGACGTGCCCCGCCCCGACTCCGGCTGGGAGACCCTCGGCGAGAGCGTCCTCGAGGCCTACCTGGCCCGTACGGACGCCGTCCTGGGCGAGGGCTCGCCGCGTACCGCCCGCACCGTCTACACGGCGATGCACGGCGTCGGCAAGGACGTGCTGCTCGCGGCCTTCGCGCGGGCCGGTTTCCCGGAGCCGGTGCTCGTCGCCGAGCAGGCGGAGCCCGATCCGGACTTCCCGACCGTCGCCTTCCCCAACCCGGAGGAGCCCGGCGCGATGGACCTCGCCTTCGCGGCGGCCCGCGCGGCGGAACCCGACCTGATCATCGCCAACGACCCGGACGCCGACCGGTGCGCCGTGGCCGTGAAGGCCGGTGCCGACTGGCGCATGCTGCGCGGCGACGAGGTCGGCGCGCTGCTCGCCGAGCACCTGGTGCGGCGCGGCGCGCGCGGTGTCTTCGCCGAGTCGATCGTCTCCTCCTCGCTGCTCGGCCGGATCGCCGAGGGCGCGGGCCTGCCGTACGAGGAGACGCTCACCGGGTTCAAGTGGATCGCCCGCGTCGAGGGGCTGCGCTTCGGGTACGAGGAGGCGCTCGGCTACTGCGTCGACCCCGACGGCGTACGCGACAAGGACGGCATCACCGCGGCCCTCCTCGTCACCGAGCTGGCCTCGGAGCTCAAGGAGCAGGGCCGGACCCTGCTGGACCTCCTCGACGACATCGCCGTCGCGTACGGGCTGCACGCCACCGACCAGCTCTCGGTGCGGGTGGAGGACCTCTCGGTCATCGCGAACGCCATGAGCAGGCTGCGCGAGCAGCCGCCCACGGAGCTCGCGGGCCTCGCCATCACGAAGGCCGAGGACCTGACCCGGGGGACGGACAAGCTGCCGCCCACGGACGGCCTGCGCTACACGCTGGACGGCGCCCGGGTCATCGTCAGGCCGAGCGGCACCGAGCCCAAGCTGAAGTGCTACCTGGAGGTCGTGGTGCCCGTCGACGGCCACGACGGTCTCCCGGCGGCCCACGCGAAGGCGGCCGAGCTGCTGACGGCGATCAAGCGGGACCTGTCGGCCGCGGCCGGCATCTGAGCCCACGCCCCCGGTGAGAGACGGCCCGTCCGCCGTTTCCCACCGGGGGCGTGCGCCGTTTTCCCCGCGGGGAGCCGTTCATCGCCTCCCGCGCGACGGGGCCCGTCCGTCGTTTCCCGTCCGGAGGCCTCGCGCCGAGTTCCACGCGGGGAACCGTGCATCGCTTCGCACGTGTCGGGGAGCAGCCGTCCGCCACTTCCTGGCGAAGACATGACATCCGCCCTTCTTACGGGTGATTTCCGCACGGCAGTTGACGCAGCGCTCCCGTGCGCCACCGGAAGACCGAGGAACGGTTACCGGCAGCGCACCTTCGAGTCCCAGGAGCCGCCGCGTGCCCTCGACCGATTCCCGGCCGACGTCCGCCCCGCCCCGAAGGGCGCCGGGCGGGACCGTCCCCGGCGTCCCGGCCGCCCGGCACGCGCCCGGCGCGGCCGGTCTCCTCGCCCTGGTCCGCGCCGGTCTGCGGCACGCGGCCCCGGCCCTGACCGCCTACGCGGCCGTCCGCCTCACCGGACTGCTCACCCTCGCGCTCTGGGCGCACCGCAGACATCACGGCGTCTGGCCGATCCTGGCGGCCCAGTGGGACGCGGACTGGTACCTCGGCGTCGCCGACCACGGTTACGCGCGCCATCTCGGCACCGCGTTCGACGCGAACAACCTGGCCTTCTTCCCGCTCTACCCGGTCCTGGTCAAGGCCGTCGCGGCCGTGACCCCCGGTTCCCGCGCCTCGACCGGGCTCGCGATCGCGGTCGTGTGCTCGTTCGTCGCCGCGTGGGGCGTCCACGCGGTCGGCAGTCATCTCCACGGCCGCCGCGTGGGTGTGCTGCTGACCGTGCTGTGGGCGGCCCTGCCGGTGGGTCTTGTCCAGTGGATGGGCTACACGGAGTCGCTGTTCACCGCGTTCGCCGCGTGGGCGCTGTACGCGGCCCTCACCGGCCGGCTGCTGTGGGCCGCCTCGCTGGCGGCGCTCGCTGGGCTCACCCGGCCCACCGGTGTCGCGGTGGCCGCCGCCGTGGCCGTGGCCGCGCTGCTGTCGCTGCGCCGCGGCTTCTCCGGCCGGGCGCTCACCGCGGTCGTCCTGGCCCCGGCCGGCTGGCTCGCGTACGTCGGCTGGGTGGGGCACAGGCTGGGCCGCTGGGACGGCTACTTCGCCGTACAGCGGCTGTGGCACAACGAGTGGGACGGCGGCGCGGAGACCGTGCGCCGGCTGCGGGAGGTCCTCGCGCAGAACTCCTCGCCGGAGCTGTTCCTGGTGATGGTGACCGTGACCCTGCTGGCGGCCGTGGCGCTGTACGCGCTGTCGGTGGGCGACCGCCAGCCGCTCCCCCTTCTCGTCTTCACCGGGATCCTGCTGCTGATCGTCCTCGGCAGCGGCGGCGTCTACTTCCCGCGGGCCCGCTTCCTGCTCCCCGGCTTCCCGCTGCTGCTCCCTCTGGCCCTGTACCTGGCCCGCGCCTCACGCCGCCTCAGGACGCTGTTCCTCACGGCCGCGGTCCTCGGTTCGGCGTACTGCGGCGCGTACATGGTCCTGGTGTGGCCGAGCGCGCCGTAGAGGGTTCGCGGGCAGTGCCTTCCCGGGGTTCGTCTCACCAGTCCGGGAGCCCCACCAGCGCGACCGACACCGCCGACAGCCACACCAGGACGAACGGCACCGCCAGCGGCCACAGGGGGCGCCCCCGTTCGTCCTCCTCGCTGTCGCCCGTGGGGCGCAGGTCGGGGTCGGTGTGCATGGCGGTCACCTCGGCGGCCAGCGCGTCGTACGGGTGAGTCACACCGCGTCGGCGCTGGAGCCAGGCCCAGCGGGGCGCGGCGACCGTCCATGACCCGTCGCCGCCCCAGCGCAGCTTGAGCTCCAGGGACTCCCTGCGGACCGAGCGGATGTCGTCCCACGGGATGTGGGTGGTCCCGCGCAGACCGTTCAGCCAGAGCCCGTTCCTGTCGGCGGTGATCCGCCAGCACAGCTTCACGGGTATGCGGAACGCGCCGTACAGGCCGGTGAGGAGGGCGAGGACGTGCTTCCAGAGGCTGACGTCCCCGTCGGTGAACACCAGCCCGTACAGCAGAGCGCCCCACACCAGCATCAGGAAGCCGGACAACCGGTCCACCGGGCCCGCGCGCCAGTGGCGTACCGGTGCGGTGTTCATCGAGCGGGCGGCCTCCACCAGGCCGAAGTGCTGTGCGTCGTCCGCCGCCCTGCGGGCCGCCGTTCGCTTCGCCCGTCCGAGTCGTCGCCGCACGGTGCTCTCCGGCACCGGGCGTACGGGCCCGGACGACCGTTCCGCCACGAGCGGGCCCCCGGGCGTCGGCGCGGCACTGACGAGCACGACCTCGGCACCGTCGTACGGCACGCCGTACAGGACTGCCTCCCGCAACGGTCCGGGCCGGTCGTCGTAGAGCGGGTCCGCTTCCACCGGGCCCGCGACGTCCGCCACGTCCGCCGCGATGTCCACCGCGCCGTCCGCCACGTCGTCCGCGTCATGGTCCCGGTCATGGTCCAGCGCGACCACGCCGACGGTGAACAGCGGTCGCAGGCCCGCCACGTCGTCCGCGGCGAAGACCCTCGCGTCGCCGCGCCGGGTCTCGCGCGTCAGGACGCGCAGGACGGGCACCGGCGCGGCACGCAGGGCGACGGCCCGCCGTCTGCCCAGCACTCCGGAGAGCAGGGCGGCGACGCCCAGCCCGGCCACGAAACAGCCGCCGACGACCACCGCCCGGCGGCTCTCCGAGGAGTCCCACAGACCGGCGGTCGCGATCGGCGGGACGCCCGCGAGGATCAGGACGGTCCCGAGTCGGGAGAGAGACCGGCCGCGCCGAAGCGGCCGGTCCGTGTCCGGGAGGGGTGCCGTCACCCCTCCCGAGGCGGCGAGTGCCGCGTCCCGCTGCCGGTCCCTGGCCCGCAGCCGCAGGCCGGAGACGGCCAGGGCGGTCGCGGTCAGCAGGAGTGTGCCCGCGACCACGGGGAGGACCGGGGCGGGACGCAGGACCACGACCGCCAGGGCCAGGGCCGGCGCCGACACCCGTACGATCTCGGGCCGCAGCGGCAGCCATACGAGATGGAGCCCGGCCGCCGCCGCGAGGTACGGCGGCAGACCGGCCCAGGTCAGTCCCAGGGCGGCCAGCGCGCCTGTGAGCAGCGCCAGTTTCAGGCTCCGCAGCCCGAGCCGCTGCACGGATGTCCAGCCGGGCGGCAGCACCCGCGTCCAGCGCCGGGTGTGCTCCGTGCTCCAGGAAAGGCAGCCGTCGGGTATCGCGGTGGCGGGCAGGGGCCGCCGGACGTCGGTGTTCATCGTTTCCCAGAGACTCGGACCACGCGGGCGGCCGGGTGTACGGAAGGCCCTCGGCTTCGTCTCCGGGTGGGGGAACGGTGGTCGCGGCCGAGGCGGGGCGGGCCCCGCGAAGGAATGCGTCAGCCCGTCGCCAGCAGGATGACCAGGACCACGAGGCCGGCGAGCGCGGGGCCCATCACCTCGTACGCCCAGCGCACCGTGACCTCGCCCTGCGCGCTGTCCGCGGCGGCCCGGTTCTCTGCCAGCTCGCGCAGATCGTCCATGATCCGGTCGGTCTCGGGGCGGACCGGCGCGTCGGCGACGGCGGACCGGCCGAAGGCGGACGCGCGGCCCAGCGACGAGCGGCCGTCGCCCCCGCGGCCCGCCGCGCCCTGGGCCGACTGCCGGGCCGCCTTCTTGCGGGCCCGCAGCGACACGGGCACCGCCCAGAGCTGGTACTTCGTGCCCGAGGTGTCGGTCACCTCGTTCGAGTAGTGCGACCGCAGCGAGGCGACCTTGCTCCAGGGGAGCACGATCACGCGCAGCGGGTTGCGGACGCGCAGCCGGTCCTCGTTGGCGTAGACGGCGGGGCGCAGGGTGAACGCGCTCACGAGGGGAACGATCAGAATCAGTCCGGCGAGCGCCAGCCAAGGGGTGCGGCCGTGGCCGGAGACCAGCGCGTCGAAGCCGAGCCAGCCCACGATGAGGAGCAGGAGGACGCCGCCCGCGATACCGGCGGGCGACCGGTAGATCCGGTCCCTGGCCTCGGGTCGCGAGGCGTCCGGAAGGGGTGACTGGTGGTCGGGGGTCGTCATGGTCCCGATTGTGCCCGACGTGCGCCGCGTGCTTGAGCTCGGTCGGGTCTCGCTATGGTCGCGAAGGACTCCGCGCCGCCCGTCTCCGCGGCACCGCGACCGCGCCGGCCACGACCGCCCCGATGATCCGGCGGAACGTCGGGCATTCCATGTGGCTGGGCGCGGGACAGGCGGCGGTGTGCCGCAGGGAGTCGCGCAGGACCTCGAGCTCGCGGATCGTCCGGTCCAGTTCGTCGGCCTTGTCGAGAAGGGCCCGGGGGTCGATGCGCGGGCGCCCGTCCGGCGCGAACATCCGGGCGATCTCGTCCAGCGAGAAGCCGGCGGAGCGGCCCATCGCGATCAGCGCCAGTCGTTCCAGCACGCCGGGGTCGTACTGCCGGCGCAGACCGCGTCTGCCCGTCGGGGCGATGAGCCCCTTCTCCTCGTAGTACCGCAGGGTCGAAGCGGGCACTCCGGCGCGGCGTGCCACTTCGGCGATATCCAGATCCGGCATCGTCTTGACCTCAAGTCGGCTTGAAGTAGGACGGTGTCATCTCCAGGCCATGAGGGCAACCACGGGAGGCATGATGGAAACCGAACGCGGGGCGGGCGACACGGTGGGCGACGGGGTGGGCGACACGGTGGGCGACGAGCAGGCCGCGCGCTGGAACGGGCCGTCCGGGAACGCCTGGGTCGAGGCCCAGGACATGGTGGACGCGATGTTCGCGCCGCTGGAGAAGCTGCTCGTCGAGACGTTTCCGGCCGGGGCGGGGGGCCGGGTCCTGGATGTCGGCTGCGGTACGGGCGGCACGACGGTGGCGATCGCGCGGCGGCTCGGGGCCGGGGGGCGGTGTGTCGGCGTCGACATCTCGGAGCCGATGGTGGTGGCCGCTCGGGCGCGGGCGGAGCGGGAGGGTGCGGACGGGGTGGGTGCGGACGGGGTGGGTGCGGACGGGGTGGGTGCGGGGGCCGTCTCGTTCCTCCGCGCCGACGCTCAGGATCATGTCTTCGAGCCGTCCGCGGCCTTCGACGCCGTCGTTTCCCGCTTCGGAGTCATGTTCTTCTCCGATCCGGCGCGGGCCTTCGCCAATCTGCGGCGGGCCGCGAAGGACGGCGCCGTGCTGCGGTTCGTCGTCTGGCGGGACATCGCGGAGAACCCGTTCATGACGACGGCCGAGCGGGCGGCGGCGCCGCTCATGCCGAATCTGCCCGCGCGTGATCCCGCCGCGCCGGGGCAGTTCGCCCTGGCGGACGCGGACAGGGTGCGGCGGCTGCTGGAGGAGGCCGGGTGGGCCCGGGTCGGCCTCCGGGCCGTCGACGTGGCGTGCGTCATGCCCGAGAAGGAGCTGATCCCGTACTTCAGCCGGTTCGGGCCGGTCGGGATCGCGCTGCGCGACGCGGACGAGACGACGAGGGCCCGGGTCGTCTCGACGGTCCGCCCCGCGTTCGAGCCGTACGTCCACGAGGGGGAGGTCCGCTTCACGGCGGCGTGCTGGCAGATCGACGCGCAGGCGGGCTAGCGCCGGCGTCCGCGGGCCGGGCGGTTCCGGTCCGGTGGGTGGGTCGGGGCCGTGCCGGTGCATCAGCCCGTCGCCGTTGGGTGAGGCGTGACCGTCGGTGGCGACGGGCATCGAT
>NZ_JBHYXD010000117.1:0-27272 GCF_042751995.1 Streptomyces sp. NPDC059371
TGCACCAGCACACGCCCTCGGCGACGTGACGGCGTCCGACAGCACGCTGCGCCGCTTCCTCCACGGGCTGCCCGGCGTCGACACGGTCGGCCTGGCGAGCGTCGGCTCAGCCCGCGAGGATCTCGCGCGCGAGCTTGGCCGTCTCGGTCGGCGTCTTGCCGACCTTGACGCCCGCGGCCTCGAGGGCCTCCTTCTTCGCGGCGGCCGTGCCGGAGGAGCCGGAGACGATGGCGCCGGCGTGGCCCATGGTCTTGCCCTCGGGCGCGGTGAAGCCGGCGACGTAGCCGACGACCGGCTTCGTCACGTTCTTCGCGATGAAGTCCGCCGCACGCTCCTCGGCGTCGCCACCGATCTCGCCGATCATGACGATCAGGTCGGTGTCGGGGTCGGCCTCGAACGCGGCGAGCGCGTCGATGTGCGTCGTACCGATGACCGGGTCGCCACCGATGCCGACGGCGGACGAGAAGCCGATGTCACGGAGCTCGTACATCATCTGGTACGTCAGCGTGCCGGACTTCGAGACCAGGCCGATGCGGCCCGGCTTCGTGATGTCGCCCGGGATGATGCCGGCGTTGGACTGGCCCGGGGTGATGAGACCGGGGCAGTTCGGGCCGATGATGCGGGTCTTGTTGCCCTTCGACTTCGCGTACGCCCAGAAGGCGGCGGAGTCGTGGACGGCGATGCCCTCGGTGATGACGACCGCGAGGGGGATCTCCGCGTCGATCGCCTCGACCACGGCGGCCTTGGCGAAGGCCGGCGGCACGAAGAGGACGGACACGTTGGCGCCCGTCTTCTCGATCGCCTCGGCGACCGTGCCGAAGACGGGGATCTCGTTGCCGTCGATGTCGACGGAGGTGCCCGCCTTGCGCGGGTTCACGCCACCGACGATGTTCGTCCCGTCCGCGAGCATGAGCTTGGTGTGCTTCATACCCGTGGCACCGGTCATGCCCTGGACGATGACCTTGGAGTCCTTGTTGAGGAAAATAGCCATGGCTGTTTAGTCCCTCGTCCCTTACTTCGCAGCCGCGAGCTCGGCGGCCTTGTCGGCCGCGCCGTCCATGGTGTCCACGCGCTGGACCAGCGGGTGGTTGGCGTCCGACAGGATCTTGCGACCCAGCTCGGCGTTGTTGCCGTCGAGACGCACGACCAGCGGCTTGGTGACTGCCTCGCCCTTGTCGGCGAGCAGCTGAAGCGCCTGGACGATGCCGTTGGCGACCTCGTCACAGGCGGTGATGCCACCGAAGACGTTGACGAAGACGGACTTGACGTCCGGGTCGCCGAGGATGATCTCCAGGCCGTTCGCCATGACCGCGGCGGAGGCGCCGCCGCCGATGTCGAGGAAGTTGGCGGGCTTGACGCCACCGTGGTTCTCACCGGCGTACGCGACGACGTCGAGGGTGCTCATGACGAGACCCGCGCCGTTGCCGATGATGCCGACCTCACCGTCGAGCTTGACGTAGTTGAGGTTCTTGGCCTTGGCGGCGGCCTCGAGCGGGTTGGCCGACTCCTTGTCCTCGAGCGCGGCGTGGTCCGGCTGGCGGAACTCCGCGTTCTCGTCCAGGGAGACCTTGCCGTCGAGGGCGATGACCTTGCCGGAGGCGACCTTGGCGAGCGGGTTCACCTCGACGAGGAGGGCGTCCTCCTTGATGAAGGTGTCCCACAGCGTCACCAGGATGTCGGCCACCTGGTCGGCGACGTCGGCCGGGAACTTCGCCTGGGCGACGATCTCGCGGGCCTTCTCGATCGACACGCCTTCGTTGGCGTCGACCGGCACCTTCGCGAGGGCGTCGGGGTTCTCCTCCGCGACGACCTCGATCTCCACGCCGCCCTGAACGGACGCCATGGCGAGGAAGGTGCGGTTGGTGCGGTCGAGGAGGTACGAGACGTAGTACTCCTCGACGATCTCGGGCGCGGTCTCGGCGATCATCACCTTGTGGACCGTGTGGCCCTTGATGTCCATGCCGAGGATGTCCGTCGCGCGGGCGACGGCCTCGTCCGGGGTGGCGGCGAGCTTCACGCCACCGGCCTTTCCACGGCCACCGACCTTCACCTGCGCCTTGATGACGGACTTGCCGCCAAGACGCTCGGTCGCCTCGCGGGCTGCCTCAGGCGTGTCGATGACTTCACCGGCCAGCACCGGTACACCGTGCTTGGCGAAGAGGTCCCTCGCCTGGTACTCGAACAGGTCCACGCGCGTCCGTCCCTATCAGTGATCTCGCGGTTCGTTGTCTGCGTGGGCGTGCCGCGAAGGGCAACGTGACGTCCGCTGTCACAAGGGTGGCGCACACGGTGTCCGAGCGCGCGGCATGTCCGTCTCGCAGGTTATCGCCGTGGGGCACGGGACCCTAAATCGCAGCTCACACCACAGCGGTGATACCTGTCACAGAACGGGCCCCGGACCGGCCCTCACCTGGCCGGGGATCACCCCGTGAGGCCCCTGTGAGCAGCCGCTGAGGACCCCGCGCGGCCCGCCGCACCCCTGGCCGCGGCCCGGTCGGCGGGGGCCCGGGAGCCCGGTCGGGTGGATCCGCCGGCCTTGCGCCGTCCGGGTCTCCCGAACGACCCGGAACCGGTCATACGTGATCAGGACTGAACGGTCTCACCTCGTGTCCGGGATCGGCAGCGGCCGCTTCTCGATCGCCGCCGCCATCACCTCGGGGAACAGATCGGGTGTGCAGGCGAACGCCGGCGCGTCGAGCGCCGCGAGCGCCGCCGCGTGCTCACGGTCGTACGCGGGCGCCCCCTCGTCGGACAGCGCGAGCAGCGTCACGAACTGCACCCCCGACGACTGCATCGCCGCGACCCGCTTCAGCATCTCGTTGCGGATCCCCCCTTCGTAGAGGTCGCTGATGAGGACGACGACCGTGTCGGCCGGTCTGGTGATCTGCGACTGGCAGTAGGCGAGTGCCCGGTTGATGTCCGTGCCGCCGCCGAGCTGGGTGCCGAAGAGGACGTCGACCGGGTCGTCGAGCTGGTCGGTGAGGTCGACCACTGCCGTGTCGAACACGACGAGCCGGGTGGCGATGGACCGCATCGACGCCAGCACGGCACCGAACACGGAGGCGTAGACGACCGACGCCGCCATCGACCCCGACTGGTCGATGCAGAGGATGACCTCCTTCTTCACGGACTGCGAGGCACGCCCGTAGCCGATCAGCCGCTCGGGCACGACCGTGCGGTACTCGGGCAGGTAGTGCTTCAGGTTGGCCGCGATCGTGCGGTTCCAGTCGATGTCGTGGTGGCGGGGTCTGCTGATCCGGGCGCTGCGGTCGAGGGCGCCGGTGAGCGTGGCCCGGGTGCGGGTGGCGAGCCGCTTCTCCAGGTCCTCGACGACCTTGCGCACGACGGCCCGCGCGGTCTCCTTGGTCGTCTCCGGCATGGCCTTGTTGAGGGAGAGGAGGGTGCCCACCAGGTGCACGTCGGCCTCCACCGCCTCCAGCATCTCGGGCTCCAGGAGCAGCGCGGAGAGCCCGAGCCGGTCGATGGCGTCCCGTTGCATCACCTGGACGACGGAGGAGGGGAAGTAGGTCCGGATGTCACCGAGCCAGCGCGCGACCGACGGCGCCGAAGCCCCGAGCCCCGCCGAGCGGTCCCGCCCCGGCCTTCCCCCGCTCCCCTTCCCGTAGAGCGCGCCCAGCGCCCCGTCCATGGCGGCGTCCCGGCCGGAGAGCACGCATCCGGTGCCGTCCGCCTCGTCGCCACCGAGCACCAGCCGCCAGCGCCGCAGCCGCTCGTCCCCGGCACTCAAGGCCGCCTCGCTCATGGAGCCACCCTCACAAGATCGTTGTCGGTGTCCTTGCCGGTGCCGTCGGTGCCGTCGGTGCCGTCGGTGCCGGTTCCCGTGCCGGTGCCGGTGTCCGCTTCGGGGTCGGCGAGCCCCAGCAGCAGGCTCAGCAGCGGCAGAACGGCGTCGGCGCGCCCGGTGTCGAGGTCGGGGGCGAACCCGGGTATGCCGGAGCCGGCACCGGTGGCCTCCGCGTGTGCCCGAGGTGCCGGGCCGCGCCGGACGAGCTCGCCCAGGGTCCTGCGCACCCCCGACTCGTACGCCGAGAACGTCCGGCGCAGCAGTGGCAGCACATCGGTGAACGCGTCGGCGGGCACCCCGGTCAGCCATGTGTCCACCAGCCCGAGCAGCCGCTCGTCGTGCACGAGGAGCATGCCGCCGGAGCCGCCGCCGACGAATCCCTCGATCCACGCGGCCCCGTCCGCGGGCTCCGTGCCCGGCGACAGCACGAGACCCATGAGCCGGGCGGCCTCCTCCTGCGCCAGCTCCCCTTCGTCCAGGAGGAGGCGGACAGCCCGGCCTCTGACCACCCCGGGCACGGTGTCCCGCGCGGCGAGCACCCGCAGTACGGAGTGCCAGCGCCTGCGGATCCCCGAGGGCCCGTCGGTCCCCGAGGTCGCCTCCCCCAGCAGCCCCACCGCCCCGTGCACGGCGTCGAGGTGGCCCCGCATCTCCTCGGCGGCGTCGCTGTCGAGGGAGGCGCAGGCCGGCGGGAGGCCGACGAAGACGCGTTCGGCGAGGCCGGCCGCGACATCGGAGAGAGCGTGGGTGTCCGTGCCGCGTACGTCGCCGTAGCGCAGGGAGCGGACGAGTGCGGGCAGGGCCTGCGCGAGGTGGCCCACGTCCGTGTCGAGGGCGGCGCGGTCGGCGAGCACCCGCATCACCACGGGCAGCGCGTCCGTCAGCTCGGCGAGGAGGCAGCGCTCGGCGAGGGCCGTGACATCCGCCAGTGACGGCGCGCCGACGGCGTCCGCCTCGGCCTTGGCCGTCGCCGCGGACACGACGGTGGTGCCCCACACACCCGCCTCGGCGACCCGCACCGACAGCTCCGGCTCCCAGCGGAGCCGCCAGGTCTCCCGGAAGGTGCCCGTGCTGCCGCGGGACGCCGCGGGCTCGCCCCACGCGACACCCAGGAGCCGCAGCCGGTGCAGCAGGGTGCTGCGCCCCGCGTCGGTCTCCTTGCGCAGGTCGAGCTCCATCTCCCGCTCCAGCGCCTCGGGCTTGAGCCGCAGCCGCCGCTGTGACTGCGTGAGGTCCCGCTGCAACGGCACCGCCGGGGCGGATTCCGGCACCTCACCGAGCACCTCGCCGACCACGAGCCGGTCGCGCACCAGGTCCAGGGGGACGTCCGAGCCCTCGCACATGACGGCGCGGACGGCGTCGGTGGTCTCGGTCAGGCCCGGCAGCGGGCGGCCGCGCATCGCGGCGAGGGTGCCGGCCAGGCGCACGGCCTCGATGACGTGGGCCGACGACACACCCCGGTCCTCGTCGCGCAGCAGTCTGGCCACCTTGGTCATCCACCGCTCGACCGGGCGGTCGGGGGCGCTGAACAGATGCCCGTACCAGCCCGGCGAGTCGATGCCCGCTCCGTACCCGCTGGCGCGGGACAGCCGGCGGTGCGTCCAGGGCACCCAGGTGAGCTGGACCTTGGCCTTGGGCAGCCCTTTGAGGAGTGCCCGGTCGGCGCCGACCGTGGCCCGCTGCCGCAGGGCGGGGACGTGCCAGGCCCCGCACACGACGGCCACGCCGTCACCGAACTCCCGCTGTGCCGCCCGGAGCTGGAGCCGCATGTACGCCTCGCGCACGAGATCCCGGTCGTGTCCGCCGACCCCGTACGCCTCGCGCAGCGAGCCCATGGCCTCCTCCAGCGCGGCGAACGGAGCGAACGGGTCGTCCGCCGCACCGGCCCGGTGCTCGACCACGTCCTCCCACCAGCGCTCAGGGTCGTCGTAGCCGGCGGTCTCGGCGAGCACCGCGAGGGGGTCGATCCGCACGGCGGACGCGTCGGCGGTCCGTCCGGAACCACCGGCCGTGCCGGGCCGTCCGGGATCACCCGGGGAACCGGGGGCTCGCGCCGTGCCGGGATCGTCCGGGGCACCGGGAGCTCCGGCCGCGCCGGGATCCACCGCGGTGACACGGTCCGCCTCCGGCACCCGGTCGCCTCCGGGGACGGGGGCGTCGGGGACGGGGACGCCGGGATTCCCGGCCGGGGGCGGGGTGTCGGAGGGTGCGCTCACCGGCCCGTCCCGGTCGGGTTCCCCTCCGTTCTCCTCGTCTCTGCCCCAGGCCAGGGTGTGGGAGGCCGGGAGGTCGATGAAGCGGGCCTCCACCCCGTGTTCCAGAGCCCACTGGATCGCCACCCACTCCGGCGAGAACTCGGCCAGTGGCCAGAATGCCGAGTGACCTGGCTCGTCGACGACGTGCGCGAGCAGCGCCACCGGGGGCCGCATGTCCTTCTCGGCGGCCAGCGGGACGAGTGCGTCCGCCTCTGGCGGCCCCTCGATCAACACGACCCGGGGTGCCGCCGCCTCCAGCGCCGACCGCACGGCCCGCGCCGACCCGGGTCCGTGGTGCCGCACACCGAGCAGCAACGGCCCCGGCCCCCGGACGACCGCCGCCCGGCCCTCCGGAACGGGCGGCCCGGCTTCCCGTTCGGCACTCACGCGCTCACCTCGCGGCAGGCGCGGTAGAAGTCCTTCCAGCCGTCCCGCTCGCGGACGACCGCTTCCAGATACTCCTGCCAGATGACGCGGTCGGCGGCCGGGTCGCGCACGACGGCGCCGAGGATGCCGGCGGCGACGTCGCCCGCCCGCAGCACGCCGTCGCCGAAGTGGGCCGCCAGAGCGAGGCCGTTGGTGACGACGGAGATCGCCTCGGCCGTGGACAGAGTGCCGCTGGGCGACTTCAGCTTCGTCCGGCCGTCGGCCGTGATCCCGTCGCGCAGCTCCCGGAAGACGGTGACGACACGGCGGATCTCGTCGACGCCGTCGGGCACGGCGGGCAGGTCGAGGGAGCGGCCGATCTGGTCGACCCGGCGCGAGACGATCTCGACCTCGGCGTCGGCGCTCTCCGGCAACGGCAGCACGACCGTGTTGAAACGACGGCGCAGGGCGCTGGAGAGTTCGTTGACCCCGCGGTCGCGGTCGTTGGCCGTGGCGATCAGGTTGAACCCGCGGACGGCCTGCACCTCCTGGCCCAATTCCGGTATCGGCAGGGTCTTTTCGGAGAGGATCGTGATCAGGCTGTCCTGCACGTCGGCGGGCACACGCGTCAGTTCCTCGACGCGGGCGGTCATGCCCTCGGCCATGGCGCGCATGACGGGGCTCGGCACGAGCGCGTCCCGGCTGGGCCCGTGCGCGAGCAACTGCGCGTAGTTCCAGCCGTACCGGATGGCCTCCTCCGGTGTGCCGGCCGTGCCCTGCACGAGCAGGGTCGAATCACCGCTGACCGCGGCCGCCAGGTGCTCGGACACCCACGTCTTCGCGGTGCCGGGCACACCGAGCAGGAGCAGGGCCCGGTCGGTGGCGAGCGTCGTGACGGCGACCTCGACGATGCGGCGCGGCCCCACGTACTTGGGAGTGATCACGGTTCCGTCCGGCAGGGTGCCGCCCAGCAGGTAGGTGGCCACGGCCCAGGGCGACAGCAGCCAGCGCTCGGGGCGGGGCCGGTCGTCCTGCGCCGCGAGCGCGGCGAGTTCGGCGGCGAAGGCGTGCTCGGCGTGCGGCCGCAGCGGCTCGCTCGGCCGACTCGCCTCCTTCTCTCCCGCAGGTGCGTCAACGGACGTCGGTTCAACGGACACGGACATGCCTCGGTCCCCCTCCAGCTCGGCCGGTTCGGATCTGGTTCCACCGTGCACCACGCCACTGACAATGCGCTCTGACCTGCACAAATGCGCTCGCGAGGATCGATTGTCAGTGGTGGGTCCTACCTTCGATCGCATGACACAGCAGGCGGTGCGCTGGACGGCGGATCAGGTGCTGGCACTGGCGCCTGACGCCGCGTCACGCAAGGCGGGGAGCAAACTCGGCGCGGCCGGACCGTGGTCCGAGGCGGGCAGTACGGAGGAGGGGACGGTATGGGGACTGTGCAGGGGAAGCGGCAGCAAGCCGTATCAGACGGTCGTGGACATCGCGGATTCGGCGGGTCCCGCTTACAAGTGCAGTTGTCCGAGCCGGAAGTTCCCGTGCAAGCACGCGCTGGGACTGCTGCTGCTCTGGGCGGGCGCGGACGGAGCGGTGCCGTCCACCCAGGCGCCGGACTGGGCCGCCCAGTGGCTGGAGGGCAGACGCAGGCGCGCGGAGAGCAGGAACTCGCCGGACGGGGGATCTGGAGCCGCCTCGCCGGGTGATCCCGAGGCGGCCCGGCGCAGGGCCGAACGTAGGGCCGAACGGATCACCGCGGGGGCGGCCGAGCTGGAGCAGCGACTGGCGGACCTGCTGCGCGGCGGCCTCGCCTCCGCCGAGCGTGCGGGGTACGGGATGTGGGAGGAGACGGCGGCCCGGATGGTCGACGCGCAGGCACCCGGTCTGGCGGCGCGTGTGCGGGAGTTGGGGGCGATCCCGTCGTCGGGACCGGGCTGGCCCGTGCGACTCCTCGAGGAGTGCGCGCTGCTGCATCTGCTCGACCAGGGCTGGCTGCGGCGCGAACGGCTGCCGGACGACCTGGCCGCGACGGTCCGTTCCCGCGTCGGGCTGCCCGGCTCCGCGGACGGCCCGCCGGTGCGTGACCGCTGGCTGGTTCTCGCGCAGTACGACACGGCGGACGCCCGGCTCACGACCCGCAGGATCTGGCTGTACGGCGCCGAGTCCGGCCGCACGGCCCTGCTCCTGTCCTACGGCGCGGCGGGGCGGGCACCCGAACTGGCGCTTCCGGTGGGGCTGGCTTTCGAGGCGGAGCTGTCCGCGTACCCGGGCGCCGGCCAACCGCGGGCGGCGCTGGGCGAACGGTTCACCGCCCCGGCACCCTCGGCGATACGGCCCAAGGGGCTGACCACACCCCAGGCCGCCGCCCGTTACGGAGAAGCGCTGCGCGCCGACCCGTGGCTGGACTCCTGCCCCGTCACCCTGGAGCGGGTGATCCCGACCCCGGACGGCGAGGCATGGCAACTCGCCGACGCCGATGGCGAGTCGGCCCTCCCGCTCAGCCCCTCCTCGCGGTCCCGGCCCGAACTGTGGCGCCTGGTCGCCCTGTCCGGCGGCGCGCCGGTCACGGTCTTCGGCGAGTGCGGCCACCGCGGCTTCACCCCGCTGACGGCTTGGCCACAGGGCGAGGGCGAGGCCGTACCGCTGTGCTGACCTTCGTACGGAAAGGACGCTCATGACCACCACACCGGCTTCGGCGGGCACGCCCGTCGGCGGTTCCTGGGAGGAGCTCGTCACCGTGGCGCTGCTCGGTACGGAGCGGCGCGCGCTTCCGGGACAACAGCCCGGGCGGCAGGCTCCGGTGGCGCTGCTGGACGCGGCGGCCGTGGAGACCGTACGGCGGCGGGCCGGGGTGCGGCCGGCGCGGGCGGCGGCCCGTCCGGAGCCCGCGGCGCCGGACCCGCGGACCCCGCTCCCGCCCGCCGCGGCCCGCAGGCTTTCGACCCTGCTGGCGGACCGCCCCGGCACGGGAGGCGGCGGCCGCAGAGGCGCGGCGCCCGACCTCGTCGAGCTGCTGCCCCAGTGGCTGGCCCTGGCCAACGCACGCGGTTTCGCCGCACCCCCGCAGGCCCTTCCGGCGCTTCTCGACGCGGCCCGGGGGCGCACGGACCTGCGGCCCGCCGCCCTCGCCTTCGCCGGGCCGCGGGCACTGTGGCTGGCCGGGCTGAACCCCGAGTGGCGGTTCGCGCTGCGCACCTCGCCGGGCGGCGCCACCACGCTGCCGGAGGCGGCCGACGACGTACAACGGCTGTGGCAGGAGGGGCTGTTCGCGGAGCGGGTCGCGCTGCTGGCGGCGGTACGGGCCAAGGACCCGGCCGCCGGACGCGCCCTGCTCGTCGCGACCTGGGCGACGGAGCGGGCCGAGGACCGGCTGATGTTCCTCGACTCCCTCCGGTCCGGACTGTCCGCCGAGGATGAGGCGTTCCTCGAAGGGGCGCTGGGCGACCGCAGCCGCAATGTGCGGGCGACGGCGGCCGAGCTGCTGTCCGCCCTGCCCGGGTCCGCGCTCGCCGCGAGGATGGCGGACAGGGCCGCCTCGTGCGTGGCCGTCGACCATACGCGGGACACCCCGGTGATCACGGTCGAGGCGCCGCACGAGTGCGACGCGGCGATGGAGCGGGACGGGGTGGTGGCCAAACCCCCGGCCCGCCGTGGTGAACGGTCCTGGTGGCTGGGCCAGCTCGTCGAGGCGGCACCCCTCTCGGTCTGGGTCGACCGGCTCGGCGGCCGTTCGCCGGAAGAGGTGGTGGCCCTGCCCGTGGCGGACGGCTGGCAGGGGGAACTGCACGCGGCGTGGTGCCGGGCGGCGGTGCGGCAGCGCGATCCCGCGTGGTCGAGGGCGCTCCTCGGGCCGCCCTCCGCTCCGGAGGCCGGGGGGCCGGGGGCGGTGTCACTGGCCGAGCGGGCCAAGCTGCTCGCCACGCTGAGCGCCGGGGAGCGGGCCGACTGGGTGGCCGGGTTCATCGGTACGCACGGACTGTCCGAGGCGTTCCAACTGCTCGGGGTGTGCGCGGTGCCCTGGGCGGGGGGCCTGGGGCGGGCGGTGGTGGACGCGCTCGACATCGCGCGGGACGCGGGGAGCTTCCCGTGGAGCTTCAGCGGGGTGATGGGGTTGGCCGAGCGCTGCCTCGACCCGGCGGAGGCGGGGCGGCTCGAAGGTCTCACCTCGGTCCCCGACGAGTCGGAGCACGCGGCGCCGGGGTCCGGGGACTACTGGGCCGAGGCCTTCCAGCGGCTCGTGACGACCCTGCGGCTGAGAGCGACCATGTCCGCCGAGCTCACGCCGCCGTGACCGTGGCTCGCGGAGAACCTGGCGACGCCGAGATTCTCCGGCGCCGAACCGCTCCGGCGCCGGAGATGTCGAAGGTCACCGGCACCCGCGCGGGACAGCGCGGACACCCGGGGCCACGGAGGACGCGGCGCGGGCACCGGCGGTCACGTGCGCCGGTGCGGGTGCGGGCGCCGGCGGTCACGTGGGCCGGTGCGGGCACGGGCGCCCAGCAGTCACGTGGGCCGACGTCAGCGCGAGCGCCCGACGATCACACGGCTTGGCGCAGGCGCCCGGTCACGCGCCGGCGGGCTGCCTGACGTTCGCCCGGACCCAGTCCACGATGGACACCGTCGTCGCGCCCGGGGTGAAGATCTCCGCGACGCCCTTCTCCTTGAGGGGGGCGATGTCCGCCTCGGGGATGATGCCGCCGCCGAAGACCTTGATGTCCTCGGCCTCGCGCTCCTTCAGGAGGGCGATGACGGCCGCGAAGAGCGTGTTGTGGGCGCCGGACAGGATGGACAGGCCGATCGCGTCGGCGTCCTCCTGGATCGCGGTGTCGACGATCTGCTCGGGGGTCTGATGAAGCCCGGTGTAGATGACCTCCATACCGGCGTCGCGCAGCGCCCGCGCGATCACCTTGGCCCCACGATCGTGGCCGTCGAGCCCCGGCTTGGCCACCACCACGCGGATCGGACCGGCTGCCACACCCATCACTGCCTCCATGAACGGACTACTTCAACCTGCACCGACGAGGACTGCCGACACATGCCGCGACGACCACCATCGGACCACGACCGACAACTGGTCGAGGATTCACCGATTGATTCAGCGGTCGATTCACCGATTGACCAGTATTGACTACCCGTTGTCACCAACAGGCGTCCGTCGATCGTGCCGACTACTGACCATCGACACATATCGCTCAGTTTTCCGCTCGCCACACCGGATCACTCCGGATCACCGATCGCGCCAAGCGGCACAGGCGTCCCGGGCCCTTTCGGCCCGGGAAGTGAACGAACGTTATCGCCAGCATCCCGCAACCGGCAGTTTCGCGGTGGAGACCGAGGGGGAAATCACACACTGGGACAAGTTCGCCGCGCACGGTTCCGTACCGCGGCACTGGCGCCGCAGGGATCTGCGGCGTACAGGCCTCGGCCGGAGCAGGCGCAAGAAGAGCCGCGACCAGGTGGCCGCACATCGCGTCGTCAGCGGGACGGCGTGGTGCTGGGGCACATCGGCGACGGCACGACAGCGGGGAGCGAGGCCGGGCAGCAGGACCGCGGGAACGCGAGGGCGACTCCACGCCACGACACGACGTCGGCGCATCCAGCACGGCGGACCGTCGGGGAGCCGGGGTCGGCGTCGTGTACCGCGCGCCCTTCGCCGAGCACTCCGCAGCGTCACCGGTCTCACACCCGGGGACGTGTCGTCGGCCGCCACCGTCGCCGACGTCACGGCTTTCCACTAGGGCACACGGGGGACGGAGTGGTCCTCCCGCGTGCCGACTGGAGGTCGGCCATGAAGGTGACCGAGGCTGCGTCGCCCTTTCTCCCCCTGTGCCAGCGCCTGTTTCCGACGAAGCTGGCCGGGCTCTCGGTGGCCCTGCTGAAGGCCACGGCGCTGGAACTCGCGATCCTCGCCGGGCACCTCCTCCTCTATCCCTCCGGCATCACGCAGGAACGCCGCACCGGACACCCGCTTCCCTCGCCCGACGTGGCCGCCACGCTGCCCACCGAGGCCAAGCCCCCGGTCGTCCTGCTGCACGGCTTCATCGACAACCGCTCCGTCTTCGTCCTGCTGCGCCGCAATCTCGCCCAGCACGGCAGGCAGCACATCGAGTCCCTGAACTACTCGCCGCTGACGTGCGACATCCGTACGGCGGCGGAACTGCTGGGCCGGCACATCGAGGAGATCTGCGAGCGCACGGGCCATGACCAGGTGGACATCGTCGGGCACAGCCTCGGCGGGCTGATCGCGCGCTACTACGTGCAGTGCCTCGGCGGCGACACCCACGTCCGCACCCTCGTCACGCTCGGCACCCCGCACTCGGGCACCCGGGTCGCGCCGCTGATGAACGCGCACCCGATCGTCCGGCAGATGCGCCCGGGTTCCCCCGTGATCGAGGAACTGACCGGCCCCGCCCCGGGCTGCCGTACGCAGTTCGTCAGCTTCTGGAGCGATCTCGACCATCTGATGGACCCGCTGGAGACGGCCTGTGTCGAACACCCCGACCTGCTCGCCCAGAACGTCCGCGTGAGCGGTGTCGGCCATCTCGCGCTGCCCGTGCATCCGGCCGTCGCGACCGGCATCCGGCAGGCACTCGACATCGAGGTGTCCGGACCCCGCGCCGTGGCCCGCATCAGCGGCCTCACGGTGGCGTGACGGGCGGCCACACGGTGGCGCGGGGCGGCACAGAAAGGATCCGAGGCGGCACGGAAGCGGTCCGGGACGGCACGGAAGGGATCCGAGGCTGCACCGAAGCGGTCCGGGACGGCACGGAAGGGATCCGAGGCTGCACCGAAGGATCCGAGGCTGCACGAAGCGGTCCGAGGGCGGCCGTCGGGAGGGCTGACGGCCGCCCGACGGCGCTTCCGTGGACAGAAATTCTCGAACGCTTATCGAACGCCAGGCCAAGGCCTCGCCCGCCCTCCCCCGAAACACGGCCGAATGCCCGTTTCCTGCGAAGGGGAAACCTGCCGAAGATTGTCGCGCCCGCATACCGACGGGTACAGTCGCCGCACTGCTCTGCCAGCCCCTGTTGTCGAGGCGAAAGAGAAGTTGGTGAACGACCGTCACCCGTCGGGGATCGCGACTCCCCCGGCCCCGGCTTCCGACGCCGCATCGGCGTCCTACGCGCCCTACGGCGCGCAAGAAGCCCAGTACGGCGGCGACTTCACCGCGTACGGCGACCACTCCGCCACGGCCTTCGACTCGGGCGCGACGACCATGGGCACCTACGCCGGCTCGGACTTCGCCGGCGACCCGCTCTTCGGCACCATGCCGGGCGGGGCCGGCACCGGCTCGTACGACGCCACCCAGTGGAACGCGGGAGTCCAGCAGCCGATGGGCTACGACCCGTACGCGGCGCAGCACACCGCCTACGGCACCGGCGCCCACAACACGACGGCCTGGACGAACGGCTACCAGCAGCTCACCGACATCCCCGCGCAGCATCCCGGCCCCGACGCCTCGGGCCAGTGGGACGCGAACGCCTGGGTCCAGCCCGAGCAGCCGCTCGACGGCACCCAGCAGTGGACCGTGCCGACGCAGGAGACGGGCGCGTACGACGCCACGCAGTGGAACAGCGCCGGCGGCCAGGGCACCTACCAGGCCTACGAGCACCCGCAGACCGAGACGTACGAGCACTCGGGGACGGAGCCGTACGACCGGCCGGGGCCGGAGTCCGCCTCGTACGACCATGAGCTGACGCGGGTCGACATGACGTACGAGGGGGCGTCCGACGCGACGGACGCGGTGCCCTTCGACCAGCAGGCGACCGCGACCTTCGACCAGGCGGTCCACGGGCACCTCGATACCGGCGGGAACGAGGCCGGGTTCGACACGTCTGAGGACTTCGCGGAAACGGACGGCCCCGACGAGGGCTACGACGACCACGACCCGTACGACGAGGGTCGCGAGCGGCCGCTGCTGGAGGACCAGGAGGAGATCACCCCGGTCCGGCATCCCGCGACACGGAGTGGTTCCCGTGCCCGTCGCCGCAGCCCCGCGAAACGTTCCGCTCTGCTGACCGTCGCGGTGCCCTCGGCCTGCGTCATGGGGGTCGCGGGGATCGCCGCCGCCTCCGTGGGCGGTGTCGGCGGCCTCGGCGGGAACGACTCGAAGGACACCACTGCCAGCGCTCCCGACGCGACCTCGGTGAAGCCGTCGGCCGCCAACGTCAAGCTGGACACCCAGCTCCAGAGTCTGTCCGCGGGTGCGGACGACTTCGCCGACCGGGCGAGCCGCACGCAGGAACGTATCGACCTCAAGGCACAGCAGGCGACGGAGAAGAAGAAGGCGGCGGAGCAGGCGGCCCGCAAGGAGCGGCTGCGTCCGAAGTTCGCCCTTCCCGTGGCGCAGCAGGGCCTCAGCGCCTACTTCGGCCAGGCCGGCGTCAACTGGATGTCCGTGCACACGGGCATCGACTTCCCCGTCTCCTACGGGACGCCGGTGATGTCCGCGACCGACGGGACCGTCCGGACGCAGTGGAACAGCGCGTACGGCAACATGATGATCGTGACCGCGATGGACGGCACGGAGACGTGGTACTGCCATCTCTCCACGTACCAGGTCGCCTCCGGCACCACCGTCAAGGCCGGTGACCAGATCGCCTTCTCCGGGAACTCCGGCAACTCGACCGGCCCGCACCTGCACTTCGAGGTCCGCCCGGCCGGCGGTTCGGCGATCGACCCGCTGCCGTGGCTGCGCAGCCACGGTCTGGACCCCACGTAAGAAGCCGGATCCCGGTCAGGGACCCGGACGCCGTGTGACCCCGGGCGGGAACCCGGCGCCCGCGGCCCCGGCCGTCCGTCTCCGGACGGCCGAGGGTCCTGTGAACGGTCTCGCGGACTACAGCTTCTCCACCGGCGCGTACCGCAGCAGCAGTCGCTTCGGCTTGGGCTCTCCGAAGTCGACCGTCGCCTCCGCGTTCGCGCCCGTCCCCTTCACCCCGACGACGGTGCCGAGGCCGAACTGGTCGTGCGTGACGCGGTCCCCGACGGCCAGCGAGACCACCGGCTTCTCGGTGGCACCGCGGCGGGTGGCGAACCCGGAGGCACCCGAGGCCGCGGACCGCGAACGGGAGGACGAGAGGGAGGCGGCGACACCGGAGACGGGACCGGCGGGCCGGGGTGCCGTCGCTCCCGTGCGCTTCCAGTCCAGATGGGTCGCCGGGATCTCCTCCAGGAAGCGGGAGGGCGGGTTGTACGAGGGCTGCCCCCACGCACTGCGCATCGAGGACCGGGTGAGGTAGAGCCGCTCCCGCGCGCGGGTGATGCCGACGTACGCCAGGCGCCGCTCCTCCTCCAGCTCCTTGACCTGTCCGAGCGCGCGCATGTGCGGGAAGACGCCGTCCTCCATGCCGGTCAGGAAGACCACGGGGAACTCGAGGCCCTTGGCGGTGTGCAGGGTCATCAGGGTGATGACGCCGTTGCCGTCCTCCTCGTCCGGGATCTGGTCGGAGTCGGCGACGAGCGCGACCCGCTCCAGGAACGCGGAGAGCCCGGCCGGGGTCTCACCCTCGCCGGCCTCCTGCTCGAACTCCAGGGCGACGGCGGCGAGTTCCTGGAGGTTCTCGATCCGGGTCTCGTCCTGCGGGTCGGTCGAGGCCTGCAACTCGGCGAGATAGCCGGTGCGTTCGAAGACGGCCTGCAGGATGGTGGCCGGGCCCGCGCCGGACTCGACGATCGTACGGAGGTCCTCCATGAGCGTGTTGAACCGCTTGACCGCGTTGGTGGAGCGCGCGGCCATGCCGTAGGCCTCGTCGACGCGGCGCAGCGCCTGCGGGAAGCTGATCTTCTCGCGCTGCGCGAGGGCGTCGATCATCGCCTCGGCGCGGTCACCGATGCCGCGCTTGGGCACGTTCAGGATGCGGCGCATGGGGACCGAGTCCTCGGGGTTGGCCAGCACCCTCAGGTACGCCAGGACGTCCCGGACCTCCTTGCGCTCGTAGAAGCGGACACCGCCGACGACCTTGTACGGCAGGCCGACGCGGATGAAGACCTCTTCGAAGACACGGGACTGGGCGTTCGTACGGTAGAAGACCGCGACGTCGCCGGCCCTCGCCTCGCCCGCGTCGGTGAGACGGTCTATCTCGTCGGCGACGAACTGGGCCTCGTCGTGCTCGGTGTCCGCGACGTAGCCCGTGATGTTCGAGCCGGCGCCGGCGTTGGTCCACAGGTTCTTCGGGCGGCGGGACTCGTTGCGCTCGATGACCGCGTTGGCGGCGGTCAGGATCGTCTGGGTGGAGCGGTAGTTCTGCTCCAGCAGGATCGTCGTCGCGTTCGGGTAGTCCTCCTCGAACTGGAGGATGTTGCGGATGGTCGCGCCGCGGAAGGCGTAGATCGACTGGTCCGCGTCACCCACGACGCACAGTTCGGCGGGCGGCAGGTCGTGCTCGTTGGGCGGTACGTCCACGGGGTGCTCGGAGGTCCCCACGAGTTCCCGGACGAGGGCGTACTGCGCGTGGTTGGTGTCCTGGTACTCGTCGACCAGGACGTGCCGGAAGCGGCGGCGGTAGTGCTCGGCGACGTCCGGGAAGGCGCGCAGCAGGTTGACCGTGGTCATGATCAGGTCGTCGAAGTCGAGCGCGTTGGCCTCGCGCAGCCGCGACTGGTACATCGCGTACGCCTGGGCGAGGGTCTTCTCGAAGCCGTCGGTGGCCTGGGCGGCGAAGTCCTCCTCGTCGATCAGCTCGTTCTTCAGGTTCGAGATCTTGGCGCTGAACGACTTCGGCGGGAACCGCTTGGGGTCGAGGTCGAGATCACGGCAGACGAGGGCCATCAGACGCTTGGAGTCGGCGGCGTCGTAGATCGAGAACGACGAGGTGAAACCGAGCTGCTTGCTCTCACGGCGCAGGATGCGGACGCAGGCGCTGTGGAAGGTCATCACCCACATCGCGTTGGCGCGCGGGCCCACGAGCGCCTCGACGCGCTCCTTCATCTCGCCCGCGGCCTTATTGGTGAAGGTGATCGCGAGGATCTGGCCGGGGTGGACCTGGCGCTCGCCGAGCAGGTGCGCGATCCGGTGGGTGAGCACGCGGGTCTTGCCCGAGCCGGCGCCGGCCACGATGAGCAGCGGCGAGCCGGAGTGGACCACGGCCGCGCGCTGGTTCTCGTTCAGTCCGTCCAGCAGGGCCGCGGGGTCCACGGCGGGCCGGGGCGCGCCGTCCCGGTAGTACGAGTCCCGGCTCGGCGGCAGGTCGAACTTCCCGCCGAACAGATCGTCCGGAACCGGCTCCGGTACGTGATCGTCCTCGGGCGGCGGCGGGTGTTCGTCCTCGTGGGCCGCGGAGGGCTTGAGGTTCGCCAGGAAGCTGTCGTCAAAGAGGCTGCTCATCGCTCTCCGAGTCTAGGCCGCCCCACTGACAGCCCGCCGCCACCCCGAGAACTCGGCCCGAAGTCGTGACGAGGCGACCGGCGGACACCAGGGGTGACCGCTTTCCCCGCCGACACCTCACCTTTCCCCGCCGACACCGCACCCCGTAACAGCACGCGACATTCACGTCACCCGGCGTGAGACCGGGTCGGCCGATGGGTGCGCGGGCCGCTCCCGGCGGCGCGTGCGGCAATGGTCACGAAAATGTATCGGACGTATCGGGCATCAACCTTCACACGGGCCACACCGGTTGGCTAGCGTGCTCGAAGGCCGCTCGACCGCATCCGGCGAACACCGCCGGGCCGGGCGGCCTCCGCCGAATCCGGTGCGCCGCGAGGCCCCGGAGCCGGGGACCCACCGACTTTGGGGTGAATCGGTCCAACCGCCTCGTGGGGCACGGACCGTAGGGCAGCCTTCCGGAACCTCCCGCCCGAACCCGACAGCTAACTCGGCAGGCGGATGACGGAAGGAGTCGCCTCTCTTGGCGTCACACCGCAAGGCGCGTCCCACCGGTGCGCGCATCGCAGGCATACGGACCCCCGCCCTCGCCACGGCGGCCCTCACCTCCGTGGCCCTGCTCTCCCAGACCGCCAACGCCGCGCCCTCGGCCGAGCCCCGGCCCAGCATCGAAGCGGTCTCGAAGAAGGTCGACGACCTCTACCACCAGGCCGAGACCGCCACCGACAAGTACAACGCGAACCGGGAGAAGACCGCCAAGCAGCGCGAGCGCGTCGACACCCTGCTCGACGACGTCGCGCAGCGCACCGAGAAGCTCAACAGCGCGCGCGAGGAGCTGGGATCGTTCGCCGCGGCGCAGTACCGCACCGGGGCCGCCGCACCCAGCACCGCGACCCTGCTGCTCGCGGACAACCCGCAGGACTACTTCGACCAGACCCAGCTCATGAGCCGTCTGACGAACCGCCAGAAGGCGGCCGTCGACGACTACGTCACGGAGCAGGCCGCCACCACCGAGAAGCGGACGGAGGCCACCGAGAGCCTGGAGTCGCTGACCGCCTCGCAGAAGGAGCTCAAGACGTCCAAGGCCGCGGTGCAGCGGAAGCTCACCGAGGCCCGCGACCTGCTCTCGAAGCTGAACGCCGAGGAAAAGGCGCGGCTGGCGGCGATCGAGAAGAAGAAGCGGGATCAGGCCGCGGCCAAGGCGGCGGAGCTGGCGAAGCAGCAGGCCGCCGCCGAGAAGGCCGCGCGGGCGCAGCCGTCGTCGGACAGCACGGATGCCCCGGCCGCCGGCTCGACGACCGGGTCGTCGACGGGATCGACGGCCACGGGCTCCTCGTCGAAGGCGGCCGAGGCGCTCGCGTTCGCCCGCGCGCAGGTCGGCAAACCGTACGTCTGGGGCGCCACCGGCCCGGACTCCTACGACTGCTCGGGCCTGACCCAGGCCGCCTGGAAGGCCGCCGGCGTCAGCCTCCCGCGCGTCACCTACGACCAGGTGAACGCCGGCACGACGGTCTCCCTCGCCGACGCCCGGCCCGGCGACCTGGTCTTCTTCTACGACGACATCAGCCACGTCGGCGTCTACATCGGCGACGGCATGATGATCCACGCGCCGAAGCCGGGAGCGTACGTCCGCGAGGAGTCGATCTACTACGACGGCACCTCGGCGATCCACAGCGTGGTGCGCCCGGCGTAGCCCGGGACCTGGAAGCCCCTCGCGCGGGGGCACGCGTGCGAGCTCTCCCGATCTCCGCGCGCGTGCCCCGCGTTTTCGTCGCCGCCCGCGCGTGGCCCGCCCGCAACCGCTCCGCGGGTCCCTAGCATCGACGCATGCCAGATACACCGGACATGACGGGCACCATTCCGCTCCGCTCCTGGTGGGCGGGGTGGGCGCCCGCCGCCGGGGCCGCCGTCATGTCCACCGGCATCCTCTCGATCGGGCTGCACCTGACCGGCTACGAGGTCCTGTCCCGGATCGCGCTGTTCCTCGCGTCGCTCGCCTGGGTCGGGCTCGCCTCGGACTTCCTCGCCCGGCTGGTGGGCGACCGGGCGCAATGGGCGCGACGCGCCGGCACTCCCGCCGGGCTCGACGCGGTCGCGGCGACCACCGTGCTCGGCACCCGGTTCTCCACACTGGGGTGGCGGACGCTCGCCGAAATCCTGCTCGCGCTGTCGGCCGTGCTCTGGCCCGTCCTGCTGCTGACCGTCCTGCGGCACTGGCGGCGCCGTATGGCGGGAGAGGTGTTCCTCGTCTGCGTGGCCACGCAGGGGCTCTCGGTCCTCGGCTCGACGATCGCCGGCGAGGTGGGCTCGGACTGGCTCGCGCATGCCGCGATGACGCTGTTCTGGGCGGGGATCGCGCTCTACGTCCTCTCGCTCGCGAACTTCGACCCGTGGGAGGTGCGGAAGGGCGCCGGGGACCACTGGATCGCGGCCGGCGCGCTGGGCATCTCGGCGCTGGCCGGAGCGGGACTCGTCGTGGCGCACGACGTGAATCCGTATCTGTGGAACAACGACGACCAGGGCGTCCTGCGCGCCACGACCGGCGCGCTGCTCGTGCTGGACCTCGCCTGCTACTTCCTGCTGGCCGTCGCGGAGGTGGTGTGGCCGCGCCCGCGGTACGACGTACGGCGCTGGTCGTCCGTCTTCCCGATGGGGATGTCGGCGGTGGCGACCCTCGCGGTCTCGGCCGCCCTCGACGTCTTCTGGCTCAAGGGGACCGGACAGGTGCTGCTGTGGATCGCGGTGGCGGCGTGGCTCCTGGCGGTCGCGGGCACCGCTCTCGCCTTCAGATCCGGAGTACGGCGATGACGCGGCCGCCAGGTCCGCGCGTCACGGGAGCGAGGCCGCCGGTCAGGTCCGCCGTTGCCGGGGTGATTCGCCGGTCAGGTCAGCAGCCGTAGGGGGATGTGCGCGCCGGTCAGGTCCACAGGACGGCGATGAAGATGTTCGTGACGGTCAGCAGTCCGACCAGGCCGAAGAGGCGCTTGTCCACCGTCTCGTCGTCCCGCTTCACATAGACGAGCCCGAGGATCACGATCAGCAGGGCCAGCTTCACACCGATCTTGACGGTGTTGACCGTGCCGCCGTCGGCCTGGTTGAGCCCGACCAGGGCGACTCCCGTCACCAGCATGGTCAGCGCGCCGTGCAGCATCGCCGGGACGAAGCGGGCGGTGCCCCTGCCCATCGCCTTCATCTGTGTGAGGAAGCCGCCGAGGAGCGCGGCGATGCCGATGATGTGCAGGCCGACGAAGAGATGGATGAGTACGCCCATGGGACCGGAGCCTAATCGCACCCCCTGACGCCCCCGCCGACCGGACCCCTCCCGACCGGGCCGCCCCTTCCTCCACTCTCTCTCCACCGGACCGTCGCGTGTCACCCATAGCACCAACACCGTACGAACTGTCCGGGATTCGCCGATTCGGTCATGACCCTGCGTGAAGCCGATGCCGTACAGACAGGATCTTGGCCACATTTGGTCGCCCGTCGATCCAATCGCGATAGTTCCGTACATAGCGTTACCAACGGCGCACTCTCAGGTTTAGCGTCCTCCACCAGGTGACCGGCTCCCCACCACCGTCCGGGCCAGGGACGGCAGTCGGACACCACCGCCGAGAAGGTCCGGCGGCGGCCCGCTCCCCCTGTGTGCGCCGCCGCCGGACATGTCACCGCTTGACCGCACCTCAGGGGCGGTCGCACGGAAGGATGTGGGCCCTCGTGGCAGCGCACCGCAAGGCCAGACAGCGCTCGGTCGGCGGAAACACGGCCCGCACAGCAGTCACCATCGCCCTCGCGGGCGCGGCGACGGCCACCGGCTTCGACGGGATCGGACACGCCGACCCCCAGCTCTCCCCGGCACAGGTGAAGGCCAGGGTCGACAAGCTGTACGAGGAGGCGGAGGCCGCCACCCAGAAGTACGACGGCGCCAAGGAGAAGGCCGGCCAGGCGGAGGCGAGGCTGAGCAAGCTCCGCGACGAGGCGGCCCGCCGGGAGGACCGGCTCAACTCGGCCAGGGACGCGCTGGGTTCGATGGCGGCGGCGCAGTACCGCAGCGGTGGGCTCGACCCCGTGGTGCAGCTCGCGCTCTCCGACCACCCCGATCAGTATCTGGACGGGGCCGCGCTCGCCGAGCGGGTCGGCACCCGGCAGTCGGCGGAGATCGCCGGGGTGCGCAAACAGCTCCGCGAGCTGGAGCAGTTGCGCGGGGCGGCGAACGTCGAACTGGCCAGGCTCAAGTCGCGGCAGACCGAGCTGAAGCAACACAAGAAGACGGTCAACGAGAAGCTCACCGCGGCACGCCGGCTGCTGGACCGCCTCACTCCGGAGCAGCGCACGCGGTACGCGGAACGAGGCGGCGCGAACGACCGGCAGCACGTCTCGCGCGACGCGTCGCGCGACCCCGCGCCGGTCGCGTCGCCCGGCACGTCCGACGCGTCCGGTGCCGCCGGAGCGGACACCGCGGCGGCGCCCAACTCCCGGGCGGCGGACGCCGTCGCGTACGCCTACGCGAAGCTCGGCAGCCCCTACGTCTGGGGCGCCACCGGTCCCAACGCGTTCGACTGCTCGGGGCTCGCCCAGGCCGCCTACCGTTCCGCGGGCGTCTCCCTGCCCCGCACGACCTATTCCCAGATCAACGCCGGCCGGCGGGTCACCCTCTCCGAACTCCAGCCCGGCGACCTGGTGTTCTTCTACGCGGGCATCACCCACGTGGGCATCTACATCGGCAACGGCCAGATGATCCACGCCCCGAATCCGTCGGCGCCGGTGCGGGTGGCCCCGATCAGCGAGATGCCCTTCGCGGGGGCCACCCGGGTCGCCTGAACCCCGGGGTCAGACCAGTCGCCTCGCCGTCGCCCAGCGGGTCAGCTCGTGCCGGTTCGAGAGCTGGAGCTTGCGCAGGACCGCCGAGACGTGCGACTCGACCGTCTTGACGGAGATGAAGAGCTGCTTGGCGATCTCCTTGTACGCGTACCCCCGGGCGATGAGGCGCAGGACCTCGCGCTCGCGCTGGGTGAGGCGGTCCATGTCCTCGTCGACGGGCGGGGCGTCGGTGGAGGCGAAGGCGTCGAGGACGAATCCGGCGAGGCGCGGGGAGAAGACCGCGTCGCCGTCCTGGACGCGGAAGACGGAGTCCACGAGATCCGTGCCCGTGATCGTCTTGGTCACGTATCCCCGGGCGCCGCCGCGGATCACGCCGATCACGTCCTCCGCCGCGTCCGACACGGACAGCGCGAGGAACCGGACCGGCCGCTCGGCGTCGGCCATCAACGGAGCGCAGCGGCGCAGTACTTCGACACCGCCGCCGCCGGGTAGGTGGACGTCGAGAAGGACGACCTCGGGGCGGGTGGCCGTGATGACCGTGACCGCCTGGTCGACGTCCGCGGCCTCACCGACCACCTCGACGCCGGTCCGCGCGGTCTCCCCGATCTCGGCCTGGACCCCCGTACGGAACATGCGGTGGTCGTCGACGAGCACCACGCGCACCCGGCGCCCGCCCTCGGCGTCGGCGCCCGCGGATGCGGTGGCACCGGAGGTATCCGCGGCCGAACCGCCGGACTCCACAGGCTCGTTCGTGTCGCTCATGACGTTTTCTCCGCCCTCTCCATCTCCAGCTCGACCTCCGTGCCGCCGTCCGGCACCGCGCGCAGTCGCGCCGTGCCGCCGTTGCGCTCCATGCGGCCGATGATCGATTCTCTGACGCCCATGCGGTCGGCGGGTATCGCGTCGAGGTCGAAGCCGGGGCCGCGGTCGCGGACGGACACGAAGACCGTCCTGCCCTCGACTTCGGCGTAGACCTGCACGGCGCCGCCCTCGCCACCGTACTTGGCCGCGTTCACCATCGCTTCCCTCGCCGCCTGCATCTGCGCGGTCAGCCGGTCGTCGAGCGGGCAGTCGCCCACGACGACGACCTCGATGGGGACGCCGTGCTTGTCCTCGACCTCGGCGGCATGGCCGCGGACCGCCTCGGCGAGGGTGGCGGGCTCCTCGTCCTCGTCCTTGCCGCTGCCGTCCGGTTTGTAGAGCCAGGCCCGCAGATCCCGCTCCTGGGCACGGGCCAGGCGGCGCACCTCGTTCGCGTTCTCCGCGTTGCGCTGGATCAGGGTGAGGGTGTGCAGCACGGAGTCGTGGACGTGGGCGGCGACTTCCGCCCGTTCCTGCGCACGGATGCGCATCAGGCGCTCCTCGGAGAGGTCCTGGGTCATCCGGATCAGATAGGGGCCGGCGAGCAGCGCGACACCGACGAGGACCGCGAGCGCCGCCTGGAGCACCGAGCCGAGGTGGGCCGCGGAGCCCTGGAGGACGAAGATTCCGGAGACGCCGGCGGTGACGAGGAGCACGCCCGCCGCGGACCGCAGCAGCGAGAGCGTACGGCGGCGGCGGCCGACCTCCGCCCAGCGGGCCCGCCGCGCGTTGTCCGCCTGGCGCCAGACCAGGGCGACGCCCGCGCCGACGAGGACCGTCGGCCACAGATACGCCTTCGTGCCGCCGCCGAGATTCACGTTGCCGACGAAGACCATGGCCACGACGACCATGAGGAGAAGGGCGACGATCTGGCCCTTGTCCGGCTTGCGGGCCACCAGTCTGCGCCGGCCGTCGGGCGAGGTCTCGGTGGTGAACGCCGGGGTACGGCCGGAGCCGACGCCGCCGACGCCGAGCGGCACGAAGAACCAGAACGCGGCGTACAGCAGCGCGCCCAGCCCGTCCGCCATGAACAGTCCGACGAACACCAGCCGCACCCAGACCACGGGCAGCCCGAGATGCCCGGCGAGCCCTCGCGCCACTCCCCCGAGCCAGCGTCCGTCGCTGCTTCGGTAGAGCTTGCGCGGGGGCCGCGGGTCGTCGGTGGGCAGGACTGCGGCTTCCGGCATGCCACCGATGTTCACACGCCCGGCGGAGCGGAGCATCAGGGTCGGCCCCGGATACTCCCCTGATCTTCGAGAACCGGCCTTCGAAGAGCCCCCGCCCTCCCCTTCCGGGCGGATATCAGGGTTCGGCCAGGGTCATCCCGACTGCCGCCGCGCCGTCCCGCCCGTCACCATGGACGCATGACAGATCAGCAGCACGCGGCGGCGGAGCCGGAGCCCGGCGCCGCTCCGGGTGACGAGCCGCGTGCTCACGGGGAAGCGGCCGCGGCACGGCCGGCGGACGCCGCCGCCGACGCCGCCTCCGAGGTACCGCACAGGTTCCGGCGCGACCGCCGGCAGAAGGTGCTCGGCGGGGTGTGCGCGGGGCTCGGCCGGCAGTGCGACATGGACCCGGTGATCTTCCGTATCGTGCTCGCGGTGCTCGCCGCGACCGGCGGCATCGGCCTCATCTTCTACGGCTTCGCGTGGCTCTTCGTCCCGTACGACGACGAAGAGGAGAACGAGGTCCGCAAGCTGCTCACCGGCCGTGTCGACGGTCCCGCGCTGACCGCCGTGCTCTTCGCGCTGGTCGGCTGCGGAGTGTTCCTGTCCATGCTCAAGAACGGCAGCGTGCTGACGTTCGCCGTCGTCCTGTCCCTGCTGCTGGCGGGTGCGGGCTACTGGTCGCAGAACCGCGGCGCCGCCGACCCGGACCCGCTGGCCGCGCAGGCCGCCGCCGACGCCCCGCCGGAGGCGAAGGCCCCGCCGGCCCCCGACTCCTATCCCTCGTGGTGGCGCGACCCGATCGTGAAGGACGGTTCGCACGTCGGCGGCACCGGCTACATGTGGGGTCCCGTGGAGACCCGGGACCGCGATGTCGCGGCCGCGCTCAACATCGCCCCCGGCACCTCACGCCCCTCCCCGCGGACGGAACGGGAGCGCGGACGGCGCGGTCCCCGCCCGATAGGCGGCCGCGTCTTCCTGCTCGCGCTCCTCGCGGGCGGCCTCACCACCAGCCTGAACTGGCACGACCAGGCGCTCGGCACCAGCCTCCAGGCCGGACTGGCCGCCGCGCTCATCGTGTTCGGCCTGGGCATCGCCGTGAGCTCGTTCCGCGGACGCACCGGCGCGGGAACGGTCTTCCTCGCGGTGATCACGGCCGGCCTCCTCGCGGCCTCCGCGGCCCTGCCGAAGGACATCGGCACGCACTGGGTGCGGACGTACTGGACCCCGGCGACCGTGGCCGACGTACGGCCGGGCTACGACCTGGGCACGGGGGTGGGCACCCTCGACCTCAGCCGGATCGACCTCGCCAAGGGGCAGACGGTGAAGACGAACGCCGAGGTGGGCGCGGGCCGGCTGAAGGTGATCGTCCCCAAGGACGCGACCGTGCGGCTGACCGTCGAGGTGGGCGTCGGGGACATCCAGCTTCCGGGCGACGACAAGAAGGACGTGGACGTGGAACCGGGCAAGCACAAGCAGGTGATCCTGCCGCCGGCGACGGGCGGCAAGGACGGCGGCATCTTCGACCTCGACCTCCAGGTCGGCGTCGGCCAGGCGGAGGTGGCCCGTGCCACGTCATGAGTTCCAGCCCGGAAAGCTCGTGGCGGGCCTGTTCCTCACCGCCGGGGGCATCGCCTACGCCGGAGACGCGGGCGGCTGGTGGGACACCGAGTGGTTCGCCATCATCCCCGTCGTCGTGGCCGGCCTCTGCCTGGCGGGCGCCGTGGCCTCCGTGAACCACGCCGTCCGCAGGCGCCGCGGGGCCCGGAGCCGCACCTGAACTCCCGCTCCACCGCCGCGGCTTCGTGCCGGCCCGCCGATCAGCCCTGTCGGGCTCAGTAGCCGGCCCGTTGCTGACGGCGGCGTTTGATCACGGCGTCCACCGACCAGTAGGACGCGCCGGCCAGCACCAGCGGCGTCCAGCAGAACAGGTACGGGAGGTCGTTGCCGTAGTAGTACGGGTCCGAGGCCCAGCTCACCGTCAGCCACAGGCTGAGCGAGATGAGGGCGCCGCCGAGCGCGGCGAGGCGGGCGAACAGGCCGATCAGGATGCCGATCCCGACGGCGAGCTCGCCGAACGCGATGGCGTAGCCGAAGCCGACGGGGTTCTTAAGCGACAGGTCGACGAGGGCCGGTATCGCGGAGGAATCACGCACCGTGCGCATCATGTCGCCGATCGAGCCTGAGCCGGAGGCCTTCATGAAGGCGCTGTCCGTGAGTTTGTCCAGGCCGGCGTAGATGAAGGTGACGCCCAGGAAGATCCGGAGTGGCAACAGGGCGTAGTGGGTCGCGGTCTCCCGCCAGTCCCGTCGCTCCCCCAGATACTGGGTGTGAGTATCCGTCCGCGTACCGTGAGTCATCGTTCTCCGCCACCTCTCACCCGCGTGCCGTTGACCACTCAACAGACCATACGTACGAATCGGTTCCCCGACTCAGCCAACGGAACCTTTTCCGGCCTCATCTCTCGGGATACCCCCCTGACCCCACCTCTCCCACCCACCCAAACCTTCCTTCGCCCCCTCCGCCCCTACCCTCCCCCAAGGTCTCGGCTTCGCTCGACCAGGGGGGACCCCCATCACCCCCGGGGCTCCGCCCCAGACCCCGCTCCTCAAACGCCGGAGGGGCTGAAATTTCGCACCCGCAGCCGGGATCCGGCGCGAGGGGACGTGCCGGTACAT
>NZ_JBHYXD010000118.1:0-27062 GCF_042751995.1 Streptomyces sp. NPDC059371
CCCCCCCGCGGCCCCCCCCCCCCCCTTCCTGTTTTCGAGTGCCTTACCTGGCGAAGGCGTAGTTCATCAGCTTCGTGGCGTCCGACGTGCGAGCGGAGATCGACGTGGAGGCGAGCACCGTGCCGATGACCGTCTTGCCGTTGCGGGTGGCGGCGAAGACGAGGCAGTACTTCGCCTCGGGACCCGAACCGGTCTTGACGCCGATCGTGCCGGAGTAGCCGGTCAGCAGCGGCTTGTTGGTGTTCTCCCACGTGTAGTAGCGGTAGCCGCCACTCGCGGTCGTCACCTTCTGCTTCGTGGAGACCGTCTTGACAACCGTCTTGAACGTGGAGTTCTTCATGGCGCTGCTGGCGATCTTCGTCAGGTCGCGCGGCGTCGACCAGTTGTTGCCGTTGCCGATGCCGTCGAACGAGTCGAAGTGCGTGTTCGTCAGGTGCAGGCTGGTCGCGGCGGCGTTCATCTTGCCGATGAACGACTTCACGCGGGCGGCGCGCGTCGTGCCCGAACCGAACTTGTCGGCGAGCGCGTAGGCGGCGTCACAGCCGGACGGCAGCATCAGACCGTAGAGGAGCTGACGGACGGTGACCTTGTCGCCGACGATCAGGTGGGCCGAGGAGGCGGTGTTGGCGACGATGTAGTCGCTGTACGCCTTCGCGACCGTGACCTTGGCGTCCAGGTTCAGGTTCGGCTGGGCCAGCACCACCTTGGCAGTCATGATCTTCGTGGTGGAGCCGGTGGACAGCTTGGTGTCCGCCGCCTTGGTGTACAGGGTCGCGGCGGTCCCGTTGTTCATAACAAAGCCGCCCTTGGCGGCGATCGTGGGTGTGGCGACGGCGCCCGCGGGCGCGGCGCCGAAGGCGCCGGCTGCCAGCACGGCACCGGTCGTGAGGGTCACAGCGGCGGCCCTGCGGAAACGCGTGCCCTTAATGCCGGTAATCAAAATGAACGCTCCGAATGCGCGAAATGCCCCTGAGAGAACGACACGTAGGGATGCCGTCCCACGTTCAGACTCGCGGAGAACGCAAAGGGATGTGCGGCGAACGGGGGAAATTCATGTGACCTGGGTTACAGGCAGGGGCTGTTGGGGTCCGCATGCTGAAATGCCCCAAGCATGCGTACGTGTTGTATCTATGATGTGCGCATGCCTTCAGCCCCTCCCGCGCCGACGCGGCCCCCCGTGAAGCAGCCGCCGGCGGCCGACCGTGTCTACGCCCACGTCAAGGACGGGGTCCTGGAGCGCCGTTACGAGGGCGGGGCCCTGCTCACCGAGGGCGAACTCGCCGACGCGGTGGGCGTATCGCGCACCCCCGTCCGGGAGGCGCTGCTCCGCCTGGAAGCCGAAGGGCTGATCAGGCTCTACCCGAAGAAGGGCGCGCTCGTCCTGCCGGTCTCCGCCCAGGAGATCGCCGACGTGGTCGAGACCCGCCAGCTCGTCGAGGAGCACGCCGCGCGCAAGGCCGTACCGGCGTCGCCGCGGCTCCTGGCCCGTCTGGAGGAACTGCTCGACCGGCAGAAGGAGCAGGCCGCCGCCGGGGATCTGGCCGGCGCCGCCGTCACCGACCGCTGCTTCCACGCCGAGATCGTCCGCAGCGGCGGCAACGAGATCCTCTCCCGGCTCTACGACCAGCTCCGCGACCGGCAGCTCAGGATGGGAGTCGCCGTGATGCACGCCCACCCCGACCGGATCACCAAGACGCTCGTCGAGCACGAGCAGATCCTCCAGGCGTTGCGCTCCGGCGACGCCGACGCGGTCGTCGGCCTCATCCACGGACACGTGAGCTGGTTCTCCAACCTGGCGCGGGGCGAGGTCCGATGAGCTCCCCGGCCACCCTGCCCGGAGACCCGCCCGGCGGCCGGCGCGCGATCGCCGTCTGGGGCATCGGCGTCTCGGTCTACTTCGTCGCGGTCATCTTCCGTACGTCCCTGGGGGTGGCCGGGCTCGACGCGGCGAACCGCTTCCACGTGGGCGCCTCCGCCCTGTCCACCTTCTCCATCCTCCAGCTCCTCGTGTACGCGGGCATGCAGATACCGGTAGGGCTCCTCGTCGACCGGCTGGGCACCAAGAAGGTGCTGACCATCGGCGTCCTGCTGTTCACGGCGGGACAACTGGGCTTCGCGTTCTCCTCGTCGTACGGCATGGCGCTCGCCTCGCGCGCCCTGCTGGGCTGCGGCGACGCGATGACGTTCATCAGCGTGCTGCGGCTCGGCACCCGGTGGTTCCCCGCCCGGCGCGGACCGCTCGTCGCGCAGCTCGCCGGCCTGGCCGGCATGGCGGGCAACCTCGTCTCGACGCTCGTGATCGCCCGGCTGCTGCACGGCGTCGGCTGGACCGCCGCGTTCGCCGGCAGCGCCGCCGCCGGTGTGATCGTCCTCGTCCTTCTGCTGCTGTTCCTGCGGGACCACCCCGAGGGCCACAGCCCGGAGCCGTTCCCGCACCAGGGCGCCGCCTACGTCCGCCGGCAGATCCTCGCGTCCTGGCGGGAGCCCGGCACCCGGCTGGGTCTGTGGGTCCACTTCACCACCCAGTTCCCGGCGATGGTGTTCCTGCTGCTGTGGGGGATGCCGTTCCTCGTCCAGGCGCAGGGACTCACGCGGGCCACGGCCGGTGAGCTGCTGACGCTCGTCGTCCTGGCCAACATGGGCGCCGGGCTGGTGTACGGACAGGTCGTCGCCCGGCACCACGCCGCGCGGCTGCCGCTGGCCCTGGGCACGGTCGCGGCGACGGCCGTCGTGTGGGCGGGAGTGCTGGTGTACCCGGGCGAGCACGCGCCGATGTGGCTGCTGGTCGTGCTGTGCGTGGTACTCGGGTTCTGCGGGCCGGCCTCGATGCTCGGCTTCGACTTCGCCCGACCCGCGAACCCGCCGGAGCGTCAGGGGACCGCGTCCGGGATCACCAACATGGGCGGTTTCGTCGCCTCGATGACGACGCTGCTGGCCATCGGTGTCCTGCTCGACGCCACCGGGGACAACTACCGGATCGCGTTCTCCGCCGTGTTCGTGCTCCAGGCGCTCGGCCTCAGTCAGATCTTCCGGCTGCGCAAGGAGGCGGCCCGCCGGGAGCGGGAGCGGCTCGTGGCCAGCCGGGTGGAGACGGTGCACGTACCGGCGTGACCGCCGAGGGCCACACCGTGCCGCTCCGCGGCACGGACGGAGGGCGGGGGAACCGCCCCCGCCCCGTTGCCCGCGTTGTTCGTTGAAGCGTTAAAGCGTCACGGCGTCACGGCGTCACGGCGAGGCCGCGCAGGATCGCCGTTGTCAGTTCCGGGTCACCCTCGGCCTTGATGCGGTCGGACACGGCATCGGGGTTGACGCGGCCACAGGTCAGCCGGACGAAGGTCTCCCAGTCGAGGGCCAGGCTGACGGCCGGACCGAGGGAGGGCGAACCGTCTATCGAGCCGCGCCCGTCGGCGTCCACACGGACGGTGCGGAGGAACTCGACGGGACCGTGCACGTCGAAGACGACCGCGGAGTTCGCCGGCGCCCCCGCGTTCTTGGCGACGATCTTCGGCAGCGCGGCCAGGAGCTGGTCCCGCACGATCTGTGAACCTGGGGAATCGAGGTTGCCCGGTCGGCCCAGCGTGTACCGCAGGTCCTGCTCGTGCACCCATACGTCGAACGCGCGGTTGCGCATCGCGTGTTCCAGGGTGACCTCGGTGCCGAGCGGGCCCCGCACCTTGGCGTCGGGCTGCCGCGACTCGTTCCGGAGCTGCCGGTTGCGGCGGATGATCGTGTACTCCAGCTCGGAGGTCATCTCCGGCGCCGTGTGGTGACGGCGCACGTCGACCTGCATCTCCATGTACCGCTGGTGTTCGTTCGTCACGTGGTAGAGATCGCGGGGAAGCGTGTGGATCGGCCGCGGGTCGCCGAGCATCTCGCAGTCCAGCCCGATGACATGCGAGACGATGTCACGGACCGACCAGCCGGGGCACGGAGTCCGCCGGTTCCACTCGCCCTCCACAAGCGGCTGCACCAGCTCGGATATCGCTTCGATCGAGTGGGCCCAGGCGTCGGCGTAGGACTGAAGACTCGGATGCAGACTCACGGAACGGGACCCCTCGGGCGGTTGGACGCGGGCATTTCACAGGCAGCGGGTGTCTTGGGACGCTAAGTTACGCTGCTGCGAGGCACCCCGGCAGTGCTTTCGTGTGACGATCGTAGGCCCGTATCGACGGCTCGAATGCCAGGACGGTGGTAGTGTGCGCGCCTCGCTCCTCCAGATCGACGTAAACGACGACGAAACGGTCGCGGACCGCAGACGCCGTGTGGCGGACCTGGTACGTGATCAAGCCGGAGTCGATCTCGTCGTGCTCCCCGAACTGTGGACCACCGGCGCCTTCGCCTACGAGGAGTTCGGGACGGGGGCCGAGCCGCTGGACGGGCCGACCCACGAGGCGATGAGCAAGGCGGCCGGTGACGCGGGCGTGTGGCTGCACGCCGGCTCGATCCCCGAGCGCGCCGCCTCCGGGACCGGCCCGGAGACCGAGGCCCCCCTCTACAACACCTCCCTCGTCTACTCCCCCGCCGGCGAACGCGTCGCCGCCTACCGCAAGATCCACCGCTTCGGCTTCGACAAGGGCGAGGCCGTGCTGATGGGCGCGGGCACGGACCTGGTGACCGTGCGGCTGCCGGAGACCGTCATCGGCGTCGCCACCTGCTACGACCTCCGGTTCCCCGAACTCTTCCGCGGACTCGTCGACGCGGGGGCGCAGACCTTCGTGCTCCCGGCCGGCTGGCCCGAGCGGCGCCGCTCTCACTGGACCCTGCTCGCCCAGGCACGCGCCGTCGAGAACCAGGCGTACGTCCTCGCCTGCGGAACGGCCGGTACGCACGCGGGAGTTCCCCAGGCCGGTCACTCGATCGTGGTCGACCCGTGGGGTGAGGTCCTCGCCGAGGCGGGTCCGGGCGAGGAGATCCTCACCGTGGAGTTCGACCCGGCCAAGGTCGAGGAGACCCGGGAACAGTTCCCGGCCCTGAAGGACCGCCTGCTGGGCCTGGACACCCCGACCCGCTGACCCGTGCCCGGCTGATCCCTGCCCGGCTGACCTGCGCCCCGCTGACCCACGCCCCGCCACGGACCGGCCGGCACCCGCCCCGACGCTGCCGGCCGGCCCTGTCCTCAGTCGTCCCCCCGTTCCTTCTCCGCCAGATGGATCACGCACACCGCGACCGCGATCACCAGTGCCGGATCGGCGTCCTCCCGTACGACGTCGACGCCGTACGTGTCCCGCAGATGCAGCCAGCGCCGGGAGATCTGGGCGAGGAGTTCGTCGTCGTAGTCCACGGCGAACTCGCGGTCGAGGATCTTGCCGCTGACGTCGAGTTCGGTGCCGTCGACCAGCGACACGCGATAGTGATTGCGGAGCAGGGACAGCCGCTTGCGCTTGATGGTCGCGAGCGGATCGCCGTCCCGCTCGATGATCATCGTGTCGCGCAGCGCGAGCATCTTCTGGTGGATGTCGATCAGGACGCGGCCGCGGGTGTCCTTGAGCTGGAAGGTGTCCCGCAGCCGCATGGCCTTGCCGTCGACGAGGAAGACCTTGTTGCCGTGGTCGTCCTCGATCCAGTAGTCGTCACCGAAACCGAGCAGCCGGTCGCGTACGAGGTATCTCATGTCGTCACCGGTTCCCCGGTGGGCGTTCCGAAACGCCGCCGGTAGGCCGACGGGCTGAGTCCGGTCGCCCGGCGCACCCGCTCGCGCAGGTTGGCGGCGGTCCCTAGTCCGCTGCGGTCCGCCACCACGTCGAGCCGGACCTCGCCGCGCTCGATGAGCCGGCAGGCGAGGGCGACGCGCCGTGCCGTCAGCCAGGCCAGCGGTGTCGTGCCGAGCTGGGCGCGGAAGCGGCGGTGCAGGGTCGCCGGGCTGACCGCGGCGTGCGCGGCGAGATCCCCGACCGTCAACGGCTCACCGAGCCTCTCCTCCGCCCAGGCCAGCAGGGGTGCCAGCGACGCGTCGGGCACGTCGGGCAGCGGCTGTCGTACGAACTGGCGCTGGCCCCCGTCGCGGTGCGCGGCGAACACCAGCCGGCGCGACACCGCGTTGGCGATCTCCGCGCCGTGATCCCGGCGGACGAGATGCAGCCCGAGATCGAGCGCGGCCGCGCTGCCCGCCGCCGTCAGCACGTCCCCCTCGTCCACGAACAGCACGTCCGGGTCCAGCAGCACGTTCGGGTGCAGTTCCCGGAAGACGTCCGTCCAGCGCCAGTGCGTGGTGGCGCGGCGCCCGTCGAGCAGCCCCGCCTCGGCGAGCGCGAAGGATCCGGTGCAGAAGCTCACCACCCGGGCGCCGCGTGCGTGGCCGCGCCGGATGGCGTCCAGGACGACGGCCCGGCGCGGGACGACGTTGTCCGGTCGCCCGGGGACGACGAGGGTGTCGGCGTCCTCCGTCGCGTCGAGGCCGGGCACTCCGCCGAGCGTGAAGAACCCGTGGTTCATCCGGACACCGGGCGTCGGCGTGCACAGGGTCAGCTCGTAGAGCGGTTCGGGACGCCCCAGTTCGGGCCGGGGAAGCCCGAACAGCTCGGTCGCGACGCCGACTTCGAAGGGGTTCGTGCCCTCGTCGACGATGACGGCGACGCGATGCGGCCGCGACGCCGGTCCCCACCGGTCCGAGTGCTCCGGGCGGTCGGCACGATGCGAGGATCCTTGCGGCATGAGCGATTTCTAGCACTCGCCGGGGTGCCCGAGGGCGCGGACGATGGACCCATGACCAGCGCACCCGCCCGACGCGGCGAACCCGTCTCCCTCGCCACCGCCCTCGCCTCCTTCGACGAGCTGTGGAGCCCCCGCATCGTCACCGCCGTCAACGACTACGACGTACGCGTCGCCAAGGTCGAGGGCGAACACGTCTGGCACGTGCACGACCACACCGACGAGTTCTTCCTGGTTCTGGAGGGCGAGCTGAGCATCGCGCTCAGGGAGCCGGGCGGCGAGCGGTCCGTCGTCCTTCCCAAGGGCTCCGTCTGCACCGTCCCGCGCGGCACCGAACACAAGCCGTACGCCCCCGCCGGCGCGTCGATCCTCCTCTTCGAACCGACCGGCACCCTCACGGTCGGCGACCGCCACGACGAGATCCCCGCCCACGTGGACGCGACGACGGGGCACGCGCTGGAATGACAGCGACCCTGATCTAACGCGGTCACGTTGCGACCGGTATGGGATGCTTTCTGGTGAAGATCCGGAATAGCTCGCTCATGCCGACAGGTGCCTGTATTTCTGTGTAGTGATGGATTCATGGATTTCCTGAATCAATGTGAGCACTCGTCAGTATCGTGATCATATGCACCAACGCACAACAGCAGACCTGTACTTGCGTCTGTCACTGGATCGAGAAGGCAAGACCGCGATCGAGCGCCAGGAAGCCGACTGCCGGGCGTGGGCGGAACGCAACGGACTGATGGTCCGCAAGGTCCACATCGACCGCGGACGTTCCGGTTACAAGAACGTCAGCCGAAAGGGATTCGACGCGGCTGTCACAGCCGTCACGGCCGGCGTCGTGGGCGTCCTGATCGTTTGGAAGCTTGACCGCTTGTCCCGCAGGGGCGTCAGCGAGATCGGCAAAGCGCTGGACGACATGGAGCGGGTGGGCGGACGGCTGGTCTCTGTCATGGAAAGCCTCGACACGAGGAACCCCGGTGCCCGGGATGCGATCGCGCTACTCGCGGATCTTGCCCTCAATGAGTCACGGGACCTCGGTATGCGGGTCGGCAACGCGAAGAGATATCTGCGTCAGAGGGGCCAGTGGATCGGCGGGCAGCCGCCGTACGGATTGCTGGTGGACCCGGAGACGAGGAAGCTCATTCACGACCCCGAGACCGCCGAATACGCCCGCCTGATCGCCGACGAAGCACTGTCGGGGAAGGCTCTCGTCCACATCGCGCGACTGCTGAACGAGCACGGGGTCGAGTCGGCGCGGGGAGGCATGTGGAACTCGTCCAGCGTCCTGCAACTCCTTCGCTCACCGGCCTTTGCCGGTCTCATGCCACAGACCGAGTACGAGGACCAGGCGGACGGAACACGCAAGTAATCGAACCGTGTGTCCCCCTACCGGGACCCGGAGACGCTCGAGGTCGTGCGTATCGGCGACGGGATCATCTCGGTCGGAGAACGCGAGCTGATCCTTCGCCAACTCGAATCACGGACCCTTCCGCCGGCCGGAAGGCGACACGGCCACAAGCAAGGAAAGTCACTGCTCACTGGCATGGCGCGCTGTGGGCTCTGCGGAGACAGGATGAGCAAGGCGGGTACGTCCTACCAGTGTTCCAGCCGCCGGATGGGACGAGGATGTACCGGCGTCTCGGCCCGGGTGGCGAGCATCGACGACTACGTGACCCGGGCATTTCTGTCCCGCTTGCCGTCTCTGGAGCCGCAGGACCCGCTGCTCGCCGTGATCGCCGATCGCTGCGTGCAGAGGCAGGACCCGGAGACGTTCGCGAAACGGGAGGCCATCGAGGCGGAAATCGCTGACGAGGAAACGCGTGTTGCGGACCTGGAAGAGGCTCGATACGTTCGCGGCGAGTTCTCTGGTGCAGTTGCCGTCGACCGATACAACGGGCTCGCCGGACGACTGCGCAACCGCATCGAGGGGCTGCGTGCGGATCTGCTGCGGATGCCGATTCCTTCCGTCGACATCGCCCCGCTCCTGGACGCCGAGCTCTTGCGTGAAACCTGGGCCGCCGGCGATGCGGTCGGCAGGCGCGAGTGTCTTGGCCTCGCAATCGACCGTGTGGAAGTTCGGCGTGGGCGAGTAGGCGCCAGGTTCGACGGTGGCGAGCGTTGCCGGATCGTCTGGGCGACGAAGGGAGGGACTGGGGCGACGTCGGGTGGTGACGAAGCGGTGGAATTCGGGTGGTGACGAAGCGGTGGAATGACGGGCAGGACCTATCAGCTCCTGGACCGACCAGGACCAGGTCCTGGTATCGCACGGCGAAGGTCCGTGTCCGCCCTCGGATACCCGATCAGCGTTCCGCTCGCAGGCCTTGACGCGGGTGGGTGATCCGGCGCGATCCGGCGCCCAGGTTCGAGTGGCAGGCTTGAACCATGAACGATGCAGCTTCCAGGCCCACCCCCGTACGTCGCCGTGTCCGTGTCCGTGCTCCCGAGCTGACCGGCAAAGGCGGATGGATCAACACAGGTGGCAAGGATCTGAAGTTGGCCGACTTCCGAGGGCGGACACTGATCGTTGATTTTTGGACCTTCTGCTGCATCAATTGCCTGCACGTCCTGGACGAGTTGCGGGAGCTGGAGGAGAAGCACCGGGACACCGTGGTGATCGTCGGGGTGCACTCGCCGAAGTTCGCGCACGAGGCGGAGCACCAGGCGGTCGTCGACGCGGTGGAGCGCTACGGGGTGGAGCACCCGGTGCTCGACGACCCGGAGCTCGCGACCTGGAAGCAGTACGCCGTACGGGCCTGGCCGACGCTCGTGGTGATCGATCCCGAGGGGTACGTCGTCGCGCAGCACGCCGGTGAGGGGCACGCCCACGCCATCGAGCGGCTGGTGGCGGAGCTGGAGGCCGAGCACGCGGCGAAGGGGACCCTGCGCCGGGGCGACGGGCCGTACGTGGCGCCCGAACCCGAGCCGACCGTGCTGCGCTTCCCGGGCAAGGCGCTCGCCCTGCCGAACGGCAATCTGCTGGTCAGCGACACGACCCGGCATCAGCTCGTGGAGCTGGAGGAGGACGGCGAGACGGTCGTCCGGCGCATCGGATCAGGTGTCCGGGGCTTCGTGGACGGCGGCGCCGAAGAGGCGGGGTTCAGCGAGCCGCAGGGACTCGCCCTGCTCGATGAGGGCGCGGTCGTCGTCGCGGACACCGTGAACCACGCGCTGCGCCGGGTCGACCTTTCGACCGGTGAGGTCACCACGCTCGCGGGCACCGGGCGCCAGTGGTGGCAGGGCTCGCCGACGTCGGGACCGGCGCGCGAGACCGATCTGTCCTCGCCGTGGGACGTGGCCCTGTTCGGCGGGAAGGTCTGGATCGCCATGGCGGGTGTGCACCAGCTCTGGGCGTACGACCCGGGGACGGGGACCGTCGAGGTCACCGCGGGCACGACGAACGAGGGGCTGGTCGACGGACCGGGGTCCGAGGCCTGGTTCGCGCAGCCGTCGGGCCTCGCCGCCACCGCGGACCGGCTCTGGCTGGCCGACTCCGAGACCTCGGCGCTGCGCTGGGTCGACCCGGACGGGAGTGTGCACACCGCCGTCGGCACCGGGCTCTTCGACTTCGGGCACCGCGACGGTGCGGCCGGCCAGGCCCTGCTCCAGCACCCGTTGGGGGTGACCGCGCTGCCCGACGGTTCGGTCGCGGTCAGCGACACGTACAACCACGCGCTGCGCCGGTACGACCCCGCGACGGGTGAGGTGACCACACTGGCGACGGATCTGCGGGAGCCGAGCGACGCCGTGCTCGTCGGGGACGACATCGTGGTGGTGGAGTCCGCCCGGCACCGGCTGACCCGGCTGCGGCTGCCCGAGGAGGCGGTACGGGTGGAGTCGGTGGCCCACCGCACGCGGCGCGCGGCCACCGACGTCGCCCCCGGAGCCGTCCGGCTTGACGTGATCTTCCAGGCTCCGGCCGGACAGAAGCTCGACACGCTCCCCCAAGCTCTCGACTCCGCTCGAGCCGGGGGGACCCCCATCGGCCCGTCCACCCGGCTCCTCGTGTCCGCCACCCCGCCCGAGCTGCTGCTCGCCGGTGAGGGTGCCGGCACCGATCTCTCCCGGTCCGTCGAGCTGAACCCGGCCGTCCCCGAGGGCGTGCTGCACGTCTCGGCGATGGCCGCGTCCTGCGACGACGATCCGGCCAACGAGTACCCGGCCTGCCATGTCCATCAGCAGGACTGGGGCGTGCCGCTCCGCCTCACGCGGACCGGCACGAACCGGCTGTCCCTGGTCCTCGCGGGCATGGACGACTGACCCGGCTCAGACGCCGTAGCCGTCCGTGTAACCGTCACGGCGGCGCCGGTCGTCGTCCACGACCGTCGCGGTCGGCGGTACGACGACGCGCCTGCGCCTCGCGATGCTGCTGAAGGTCGTCACGCCGATCAGTCCGACGATCATGAGGATCACGCCGACGAGGTGAAGGTTGACCCCCTGCATGTGCCAGTCGGTCGCGAAGGTGAGGATCGCCCCCGCGGCGATCAGGATGATGCATCCGCCCAGGCCCATGGGTGTCGTCTCCTTGTGATGGCAACTCCGAGTCGTTCCGGACCCGTTCCGGGTACCCGGGACCTCGCGAGCCATGCGGAGGCGATCGCTCACGACAACGGCACGCCGTCGCTCGCGACGGCGTGCCGTTGTCCTTCCGCCCGGAGAACTACCCCTCCAGGAACGCCACCAGCGCGTTCGTCAGGAGGAACGGGTCGTCCGCGGCGCAGAGTTCGCGGGCGCTGTGCATGGACAGGATGGCCACGCCGATGTCGACCGTGCTGATGCCGTGCCGTGCCGCCGTGATGGGGCCGATGGTGGTGCCGCAGGGCATGGCGTTGTTGGAGACGAAGGACTGGAAGGGCACGCCGGCCTTCTCGCAGGCGGCGGCGAACACGGAGCGGCCCGAACCGTCGGTGGCGTAGCGGTTGTTGACGTTCACCTTGAGGATGGGGCCGCCGCCGGCGCGCGGGTGGTGCGTCGGGTCGTGCCGCTCGGCGTAGTTGGGGTGCACGGCGTGGCCGGTGTCGCAGGAGAGACAGACGGTGCCGGCGAAGGCGCGTGCCCGGTCCTCGTAGGAACCGCCGCGGGCGAAGACAGAACGTTCCAGCACACCGCCGAGCAGCGGTCCGTCGGCGCCGGTGTCGCTCTGCGAGCCGTTCTCCTCGTGGTCGAAGGCGGCGAGGACCGGGATGTAGGACAGTCCGGAGCCGGCCGTCGCGACCGCGGCCAGCGCGGCCGCGGCCGCGTGCACGGACAGCAGGTTGTCCATGCGCGGCCCGGCGAGCAGTTCCCTGTCGCGGCCCAGGTAGGCGGGCGGCTCGACGGAGTGGGTCATCAGGTCCCAGCCGGTGACCTGGCCCGCGGGCAGCCCCGACTCCTCCTCCAGGAAGGAGATCAGGTCGCCCTCGCGGGCGTCGCCGAGTCCCCAGACGGGCTGGAGGTGGCGCTGCTTGTCGAGCTTGAGGCCCTCGCTGCTGACGGAACGGTCGAGGTGGATGGCGAGCTGCGGCACGCGCAGCAGGGGGCGGTCGATGTTGACCAGGCGGGTCGAGCCGTCGCGCAGCGACAGGCGTCCGGCCAGGCCGAGGTCGCGGTCGAGCCAGGAGTTCAGCAGCGGTCCGCCGTAGATCTCCACGGCGACCTGCCGCCAGCCGTGCGCCCCGGTGTCGGGCAGCGGCTTGACCCGCAGGTTCGGGGAGTCGGTGTGCGCGCCGATGATCCGGAACGGGGTGTGCGGATCGGCGCCCTCCGGCACGTACCAGGCGATGATCGCCCCTCCGCGCAGCACGTACTTCCCGCCGGCGGTCCCCTCCCACGCGTCGGTCTCGGCGACCTGACGGAATCCGGCCTTCTCCAGCCGCTCGGCGGCGGTCGCCACGGCGTGGTACGGCGTCGGGCTCGCCGCGAGGAAGGACATGAGGTCGTCGGTGTGGCTGCGGTCGAACCGGGTGGGTGCACTCATGGGTTCACCTTAACGACGCGCGAAGGCCCGCTCCCGGGGTTGGGAACGGGCCTTCGTAAGGGGGATGTGAAGGGTGGACACCTTGGGACACCTGAACGCACGGACAGGCGTCGGGCCGGTGCCCGCCCGTCCGGACAGGGGCCGGCGGGGCCTTAGAAGGCGGCCTCGTCCAGCTCCATCAGGTCCAGGTCGACGCCCTCGGCGAGCTTGCGCGCACCGGTGACGCCCGGCAGCACGGTGGCGGCGAAGAACTTCGCGGCCGCGATCTTGCCGGTGTAGAAGGACACATCCTTGGAGGACACGGCCTTGGCGGAGGCGGTCTCCAGCTTCTCGGCGGCGACGGCGGCACCGCGCAGCAGCAGGTAGCCGACGACCACGTCACCGGAGGCCATCAGGAGGCGGGTGGTGTTGAGGCCCACCTTGTAGATGTTCTTGACGTCCTGCTCGGTGGCGGCGAGGTCGGTCAGCATCAGGCCGACGATGGCCTCCAGCTCGACGGCGGCCTTGGCGAGCTGCTCACGGGCGGTGGACAGCTCCTCGCCGCCCGTGCCGAGGGCCAGGAACTTCTTGATGTCCTCGGCGAGGGAGTTCAGCGCGGCGCCCTGGTTGCGGACGATCTTCCGGAAGAAGAAGTCCTGGCCCTGGATCGCGGTGGTGCCCTCGTACAGCGTGTCGATCTTGGCGTCGCGGATGTACTGCTCGATCGGGTACTCCTGCAGGAAGCCGGAGCCGCCGAAGATCTGGAGCGACTGGGCGAGCAGCTCGTAGCCCTTCTCGGAGCCGTAGCCCTTCACGATCGGCAGGAGGAGGTCGTTCAGGGCCTCGGCGGCGGCGGTGTCCTCACCGGCGGCCTCCAGGACCTGGATCTCGTCCTGGATCGCGGCGGTGTGCAGGACCAGGGCGCGCATGCCCTCGGCGTACGCCTTCTGCGTCATGAGCGAGCGGCGCACGTCCGGGTGGTGCGTGATGGTGACCTTGGGCGCGGCCTTGTCCATGAAGTCGGCCAGGTCGGTGCCCTGGACGCGCTCCTTGGCGTACTCCAGCGCGTTCAGGTAGCCGGTCGACAGCGTGGAGATCGCCTTCGTGCCGACCATCATGCGGGCGAACTCGATGATGCGGAACATCTGGCGGATGCCGTCGTGCTTGTCGCCGATCAGCCAGCCCTTGGCGGGGTGGCGGTCGCCGAAGGTCATCTCGCAGGTGTTGGAGGCCTTGAGGCCCATCTTGTGCTCGACGTTCGTCGCGTACACGCCGTTGCGCTCGCCCAGCTCGCCGGTCTCGAAGTCGAACTCGTACTTCGGGACGAGGAAGAGGGACAGGCCCTTGGTGCCGGGGCCGTGGCCCTCGGGGCGGGCGAGGACGTAGTGGAGGATGTTCTCCTCCATGTCGTGCTCACCGGAGGTGATGAAGCGCTTCACGCCCTCGATGTGCCAGGAGCCGTCGTCCTGCTGGATCGCCTTGGTGCGGCCGGCGCCCACGTCGGAGCCGGCGTCGGGCTCGGTGAGGACCATGGTGGAGCCCCAGCGCTTCTCGACGGCCATCGTGGCGATGTGCTTCTGGACGTCGTTGCCCTCCTCGAAGAGGATGCCCGCGAACGCGGGGCCGGAGGAGTACATCCACACGGCGGGGTTCGCGCCGAGGATCAGCTCCGCGTACGCCCAGATCAGGGAGCGGGGCGCGGTGGAGCCGCCGATCTCCTCGGGCACGCCCAGACGCCAGTACTCGGAGTCCATGAACGCCTTGTACGACTTCTTGAAGGAAGCCGGGACCGGCGCGGTGTTGGTCTCCGGGTCGAAGACCGGGGGGTTGCGGTCGGCGTCCGTGAAGGACTCGGCCAGCTCGTTCTCCGAGAGGCGGGTCAGCTCCTCGAGGATGGTCTTGGCGGTGTCCGTGTCCATTTCCGCGAACGGGCCGGTGCCGTACAGCTTGTCGCGCCCGAGCACCTCGAAGAGGTTGAACTCGATGTCGCGGAGATTCGACTTGTAGTGCCCCATGGCGACGGCTCCGTAAGGGATCGGCGAGGCACTGACTCCTCGCATCTGGTTCACGTACCAACAAGTAGCTTCGATAATGCTACCCGCCAGTAATAAGAAGCAACCCCGAGTCGGCCATATGTGGCCCACTACTCTTTGACGCATGTACGGCTACGAGCAGAACGCAGGCGCCCAGCAGGGGTACGTCCCGCCGCAGCAGCAGATGCCCGGCCAGATGCCGGACGGGCAGATGGCGGGCGGGTACGGCCAGCAGCAGCCCCTGTACCCCGAGCCGTCCCCGCCGTCCCTGCCGGACGCGGTCCGCGCCTTCACCACGGGCGCACTGGCCGCCGAGGACTTCCAGCAGGTCTTCGCCACCTCGAAGGTCTACTGCCCGCGCGGCGACAACCCCGGGTTCCTCGCGCTGCACAACACCCAGCAGCCCGTCATCCCGATGTTCAGCTCGCTGAAGGAGCTGCGCCGGTACGCGGGCAAGGAGTCCAAGTACTTCGTGATCACCGGTGCCGAGGTGATCGACCTGCTGCCCACGGGCTACGGCTTCGTGATCGACATGGAGGGCAAGCACCGGATGGTCTTTGACGCGAAGGCCGTGGAGCAGATGGTGGACTTCGCGATGCGCCGTATGTACGGCTGACGGCCCCTCCGGGTGCCGTCGGCCCCGGGTGTCCGCTCGGCCGGATGCCTCTCGAACCTGTGACGCCCGGAGGGAATGCCCTCCGGGCGCACGTCGTTACGGGTAGCAGAAAGTTCAACCCTCAACTAAACTCGAAGCACAAGGAGGTACCGACATGCCCGCAGTGACTGTCGAGAACCCGCTGGCCCTGCCCCGTGTGGCCGCGCCGACCGACGCCGTGGACCGTCCCGTGCTCACCGTGACGACCGCGCCCCAGGGCTTCGAGGGTGAGGGTTTCCCGGTCCGCCGTGCGTTCGCCGGGATCAACTACCGGCACCTGGACCCGTTCATCATGATGGACCAGATGGGTGAGGTGGAGTACGCGCCGGGCGAGCCGAAGGGCACCCCCTGGCACCCGCACCGCGGCTTCGAGACCGTGACCTACATCATCGACGGCATCTTCGACCACCAGGACTCCAACGGTGGCGGTGGCACGATCACCAACGGTGACACCCAGTGGATGACGGCCGGGTCCGGCCTGCTCCACATCGAGGCGCCGCCGGAGCACCTCGTGATGTCGGGCGGGCTCTTCCACGGGCTCCAGCTCTGGGTGAACCTGCCGGCCAAGGACAAGATGATGGCCCCCAGGTACCAGGACATCCGGGGCGGAACCGTGCAGCTTCTCAGCACCCCGGACGGCGGCGCGCTCCTGCGGGTCATCGCCGGAGAGCTCGACGGCCACCAGGGTCCGGGCATCACGCACACCCCGATCACCATGGTCCACGCCACGCTGCGGCCGGGTGCCGAGATCACCCTGCCCTGGCGCGAGGAGTTCAACGGCCTCGCCTACGTGCTGGCCGGACGCGGCAGCGTGGGCGCCGACCGCCGGCCGGTCCACACCGGCCAGACCGCCGTCTTTGGCGCGGGCTCCGCGCTGACCGTCCGGGCGGACGAGAAGCAGGACTCCAACACGCCCGACCTGGAGGTCGTGCTGCTCGGCGGCCGGCCGATCCGGGAGCCCATGGCCCACTACGGCCCGTTCGTGATGAACACCCGCGACGAGCTCCAGCAGGCCTTCGAGGACTTCCAGAAGGGCCGCCTGGGGACGATCCCGGCGGTGCACGGGATGTCGGAGGGCGGGCTGTAGCCCTCCGCCGAGGTCCCGCGCGAGGGGCGTGGGTCCCGCGCTCCCTCGCGGCCACCCCTTGAGCGCCGGCGCTCGCGAAAGCCCCGTCCACCGAACCGGACGGGGCTTTTCCGTGCGCCGTGCGTCGGATGCCGGGTGGCTGGACGCCATGCGCCGGATGCCGGATGCCGTGCGCGGATGCCGGGTGGCCGGACGCCGTGCGCTGGACGCCGTGCGCCGGACGCCGTGCGCCGGACGCCGTGCGCCGGACGCCGTGCGCCGGACGCCGTGCGCCGGACGCCGTGCGCCGGACGCCGGACGCCGTGCGCCGGGTGGCCGGGCGGACTGTCGGGGGCTCCTCCCCCGTTCGGGCTTCCCCGGGCGCCGGTCCGGCTGACGCATGGTCAGCTGACAGGGTGCAGCTACTCCCCGAGGGCGCCCGGCGGCTGGCGGCCTGGTGTGTCGTGATCCTGCTGGCCGCCGGGGTCGGCTGGGTGGGGATCCTGCTGTGCGGGGAGTTCCGCACGGCGGTGGTGCCGGTGCTCCTCGCGCTGCTCGGGACCGCCCTGCTCGGGCCGCTGTACCGGCGGATGGTCAAGGCACGGCTCAACCGCTCCCTCGCCGCCGCCCTGACCTGCGCCGCGGTGGCCGTCGTGGTCGGCGGTGCCGTCTACGTCGTCGTCGCCGCGCTCATCCACACCGGCGCCCAGATCGTGTCCTCGCTCCGGCAGGCTTCCCGCTCCGTCGCCGAGCACTTCGGAGCGGCGGGCACCTCGCTCGACGACATCGCCGCCAACTCCAAGGACCTGCTGTCCAAATTCGGCGGCACGGCCGCGGCCAACGTCGTCAGCGGCGTGAGCGTCGTGGCCGAGACCCTCGCCATGGCCTTCCTCGCCCTGCTGCTCGTGTTCTTCTTCCTGCGCGACTCGCACCGGGTGGCCGGATCGCTCAGGTCGCTCGCGCCCCGGGGGACCGCGGACGTCGTCGAGGCCATGGCCCGGCGGGCCTACGGAGCCGTCGAGGGCTTCATGCGCGGAACGACGATCATCGCGCTCATCGACGCCCTCTGCATCACCGTCGGACTCCTGGTCCTGCGCGTCCCGGGCGCGGTCGGGCTCGGCGCGCTGGTCTTCGTGGGGGCGTACATCCCGTACCTCGGCGCGTTCATCTCCGGCACGGTGGCCGTCCTGGTCGCCCTCGCCGACCGGGGGTTCGTCATCGCCCTGTGGACGCTCGGGGTCGTACTCGCCATCCAGATGCTGGAGGGGTACGGCCTCCAGCCGCTGATCCAGAGCCGGCAGGTTCAGATGCATCCGGCGGTGGTGCTGCTGGCGATCACGGCGGGCGCGTCCGTGGCGGGCGTCCTCGGCATGCTCCTCGCCGTCCCCCTGACGGCGGCGGCCTTCGGCGTCGTGCACGAACTCCGTGTGCGCTACGCGCCGGAAGGACCCGACGGGCCGCCCGGACCGGAGGGTTCGGAAGGACCGGGCACACCCGGATTCCCCGGAGTGCCGGGAGCACCGGGCCCGTCCGCGGATTCGTAGCCGCCGGCGGACTCGTCCGTCGCCTCGGCGAACGCGTCCCACGTGTCGAGCAGCGCGGAGGCGTGAGGGGCCCCGGCCTCGCCGGAGTCCGTGTCCGCCTCCTCGGCGAACTCGAACCAGATGCTCTTGCCCTGACCTCGCGGGTCCACCCCCCACGCGTCCGCGAGCATCTCGACGAGCACCAGTCCGCGTCCGGACGACGCCAGCTCCCCGGGATGGCGCCGGTGCGGCAGGGCGTCGCTGCCGTCGGTGACCTCGATCCGCATCCGCCGCTTGCCGGGTTCGCCCGCCACCTCGGCGACGAGCAGCGCGTCCGCGTCGGTGTGCACGAGGACGTTGGTGACCATCTCGGAGACGAGCAGGACCGCGGAGTCGAGCTGGTCGGCGGAGGCCCAGTCGTGCAGCAGCTCACGGAGCTGCTGACGGGCGTCCGCGATCCGCTCGGGCTCGGCCTGCGCCACGGTCAGCATCGTGCGGCGCACCAGGGGCCGTACGGGCGCCGTGTCGTCTCCGGCACCCGTGAGCGGCAGCCGGGACAGCAGCAGCACCGCGATGTCGTCCTCGCGCCGGTCGGCCAGCGGACCGGTGGTGTGGTGGGAGGAGGGCCCGTGCACGGCCTGGACGAGCGCGTCGGCGAGGGTCTCCATGTCGCCGTCGTGGGATTCGAGGGTCCGGCGGATACGGCGCCAGCCGGTGTCGAGGTCGTGGCCGCCGGTCTCGATGAGCCCGTCGGTGCAGATCAGCATGGTCTCGCCCGGCTCCAGGAGGAGCCGGGTGGTCGGGTAGTCGGCGTCCGGGTCGATGCCGAGCGGCAGCCCGCCCGCCGTGGGCCGCATCAGCACGGTCCCGTCCGCCATCCGTATCGCGGGGTCCGGATGCCCGGCACGCGCGATGTCCAGCGTGCCCGTCGCCGGGTCGACCTCGACGTACAGACAGGTCGCGAAGCGCACATCGGCGGGGTCCGCCGGCTCCTCGCCGGCTTCGGCGCCGCCGCTCGACCCGTAGGTCACCGAGTCGGTGACCCCGAAGAGGAAACGCGCCGCCCGTGACAGCACCGCGTCGGGCCGGTGCCCCTCGGAGGCGTAGGCGCGCAGGGCTATCCGGAGCTGGCCCATCAGGCCCGCCGCGCGGACGTCGTGGCCCTGCACATCGCCGATGACCAGGGCGTAGCGGCCGGCCGGCAGCGGGATCACGTCGTACCAGTCGCCGCCGACCTGGAGACCCCCGCCGGTCGGGACATAGCGTGCGGCGACGCTCATGCCCGGCATCTGCGGGCCGAGCGTCGGCATCATCGAGCGCTGGAGGCCGTCGGTCAGCTCCCGCGCGGTCTCGGCGGCTCCGGCGCGGGAGAGGGCCTGCGCGAGCATGCGGGCGACGGTCGTCAGGACCGAGCGCTCGTCGGGCGTGAAGGTGACGGGGTAGGTGAAGGCCGCCATCCACGCGCCCATGGTGCTGCCGGCGACCGTGAGCGGGAGGAACGCCCACGACTGCCGCCCGAAGTGCTGGGCGAGGGGCCAGGACGCCGGGTAGCGGTCCCTGTAGTCGTCGGGGGTGGAGAGGTAGACGGCGCGGCCCGTGCGGACGACCTCGGCGGCCGGGTAGTCCGTGGCCAGCGACATGTGCGAGAAGGGGCCCTCGTCGCCCGGCTGGTGCCCGTGGTGGCCGATGATCGTCAGCCGGTCGCCCTCCGCGCCGAAGACGGCGAGACCGTCCGGTGAGAACCCGGGCATCGAAAGGCCCGCCGCCACCCGCAGTACCTCCGCGGTGGACCGGGCCTCGGCCAGCGCCCGTCCGGCGTCCAGCAGGAACGCCTCCCGTGAGCGGCGCCAGTCCCCGGTGACGGGGGTGCGCGCGGCGGCGCCCGGAGGCTGCTCGCTGACCTCCTGGAGGGTGCCGATCAGCTCGAACTGCCCGGTCTCGGGGTCGATGAGCGGCTTGGACCGGCTGCGGACCGTGCGCAGCTCCCGGCCGTGCTCGTCCATGATCCGCATCCGGGCCTCGGCGAGGGTGCCCTCGGCCACCGCGAGCTGCACCACCCCGTCCATCTCGTTCCAGTCGACGGGGTGGACATGGGAGCGCGCGCCCGCCGCGGTGAGGGTCGTCCGTTCCGCCGGTATGCCGATCAGCCGTGCGGCCTCCGCGTCGAAGGTGACGAGTCCCGAGGCGTTGTCCCAGCGCCACACGCCGGTGGCGAGAGTGGCCAGGACGTCCCCCACCGAGGGCAGGGGCTCACCAGTGCGCATGCGCCCACTGTAGGAACAGGTGATCGGTGCCTGCCACCGATGCCCGGCGCGGCGCGGAGCGCCCAATGAGGGGGAGCCGAGGTGGGCTGCCCGGTACCCTGGGGGTGTTTCACGTGAAACAGCCCCCCAATCCGCGAAGACTGGATGAACCTCGATGCATCGGTACAGGTCCCACACCTGCGGCGAGCTCCGCGCCTCTGACGTCGGCAGCGACGTCCGGCTGAGCGGCTGGCTGCACAATCGCCGAGACCTGGGCGGCATCCTCTTCATCGATCTGCGCGACCACTACGGCATCACGCAGCTCGTCGCCCGCCCCGGCACCCCCGCCTACGAGGCCCTCGACAGGGTCTCCAAGGAATCGACCGTCCGTGTCGACGGCAAGGTCGTCTCGCGCGGCACGGAGAACGTGAACCCGGAGCTGCCGACCGGTGAGGTCGAGGTAGAGGTGAGCGAGGTCGAGCTGCTCGGCGCCGCCCAGCCGCTTCCCTTCACGATCAACGCCGAGGACGGTGTCAACGAGGAGCGCCGCCTGGAGTACCGCTTCCTCGACCTGCGCCGCGAGCGCATGCACCGCAACATCCTGCTGCGCACGGCCGTGATCTCCGCGATCCGTCACAAGATGACGACGCTGGGCTTCAACGAGATGGCCACCCCGATCCTCAGCGCCACCTCTCCCGAGGGCGCGCGCGACTTCGTGGTCCCCTCCCGGCTGAACCCCGGCAAGTTCTACGCGCTTCCGCAGGCGCCGCAGCAGTTCAAGCAGCTCCTGATGATCTCCGGCTTCGACCGCTACTTCCAGATCGCGCCCTGCTTCCGCGACGAGGACGCCCGCGCGGACCGTTCGCCGGGCGAGTTCTACCAGCTCGACGTCGAGATGTCCTTCGTCGAGCAGGAGGACGTCTTCCAGCCGATCGAGAAGCTCATGACGGAGCTGTTCGAGGAGTTCGGCGGTGACCGTCACGTCACCTCGCCCTTCCCGCGCATCCCGTTCCGCGAGTCGATGCTGAAGTACGGCTCCGACAAGCCGGACCTGCGGGCCCAGCTCGAGCTCACCGACATCACCGACATCTTCGAGGGCTCCGAGTTCAAGGCCTTCGCCGGCAAGCACGTGCGCGCCCTGGCGGTGCCGGACGTGGCCGGTCAGACCCGGAAGTTCTTCGACGGCCTCGGCGACTACGCGGTCGAGCAGGGCGCGAAGGGCCTGGCCTGGGTGCGCGTGGGCGAGGACGGCTCGCTGACCGGCCCGATCGCCAAGTTCCTCACCGAGGACAACGTCGCCGAGCTGACCAAGCGCCTCTCCCTGGCCGCCGGACACGCGGTGTTCTTCGGCGCGGGCGAGTTCGACGAGGTCTCGAAGATCATGGGCGCGGTGCGGGTCGAGGCCGCGAAGCGCTCGGGCAACTTCGAGGAGAACGTCTTCCGCTTCTGCTGGATCGTCGACTTCCCGATGTACGAGAAGGACGAGGACACCGGCAAGATCGACTTCTCACACAACCCGTTCTCGATGCCGCAGGGCGGTCTGGAGGCCCTGGAGACCCAGGACCCGCTGGACATCCTCGGCTGGCAGTACGACATCGTCTGCAACGGCGTCGAGCTGTCCTCCGGCGCGATCCGCAACCACGAGCCCGAGATCATGCTCAAGGCCTTCGAGATCGCGGGATACGACCGGGAGACCGTCGAGGAGCAGTTCGCCGGCATGCTGCGCGCCTTCCGCTTCGGCGCCCCGCCGCACGGAGGCATCGCCCCGGGTGTCGACCGCATCGTCATGCTGCTCGCGGACGAGCCGAACATCCGCGAGACGATCGCGTTCCCGCTCAACGGCAACGCGCAGGACCTGATGATGGGTGCGCCCACGGAGCTGGACGAGACACGGCTGCGCGAGCTGCACCTCTCGGTCCGCAAGCCGCAGCCGAAGTAGGCAGGCTCCGCGTCTCCTGAGGGTGACGCACACGGAAGTGGCCCGGAACCAGCGATGGTTCCGGGCCATTCTCGTGGGGCGTGTGAAAACACAGCCCGCACCCATGCTGCTGACAGGTCGGCTCCCTACCGTCCCGCGCATGACTGAGAACCAGGAACCAACGCACGAAGGGAACATGACCCGGCGCAGGGTCGTCGTCGCGGGTGGAATGGCCGTGGCGGCCGTGGGCGTGGGCGGCGCGGCCGCCGTGAACGCGTTCGCGGCCACGCAGGACACGGCGACGGCCGCGTCCCGTGCGGAGACCTGCTACACGCTGACCTCGGAGTCGGTCGAGGGCCCCTACTACATCGACGCGGACAAGATCCGCAAGGACATCACCGAGGACCAGGAGGGCGTCCCCCTGACCCTCGTGCTGAAGGTGATCGACGTAGAGACCTGCAAGCCGGTCAGGAACGCGGCGGTGGACATCTGGCACTGCTCGGCGCTGGGTGTGTACTCCGGCTACGAGGCGATGGGCAGCGGTGGCGGTGGCGGTGGCGGCGGTGGGCCGACCGGCACGCCCACCGGCACGCCGACCGGCGAACCCCCGTCCGGCCCTCCGCCCGGAGGCGGCGGCGGACATGCCGAGCCCACCGACGACAAGCGGTATCTGCGCGGCACCTGGAAGACCGACCGGCACGGCCACGTCACCTTCCGGACCGTCTTCCCCGGCTGGTACCAGGGCCGTTGCGTCCACATCCACGTGAAGGTCCATGTGGACGGCACCTGGACCGACGCGGGCTACGAGGGCGGCCGCACCTGCCACACGGGCCAGCTCTTCTTCTCGGAGAAGTCGGTCCTGGCGTCGGCCGAGGTCGCCCCGTACTCCACGAGCACGATCACCCGCACGACGCTGGACGAGGACACGATCTACCCGGGCAACGGGCACGAGGGCGGGCTGCTGTACCTCGCGTACGACAAGAGGCACTTCGCCCGGGGCGTCCACGCCCGCCTGACGATGGGCGTCGCCCCGGACGAGACCCATGACAGCACCGACACCGCACCGAGCCCGTCGGCCACGTCGTCCTGATCCCTCGGTACCTCAGGGGCCCGGGGCACAACGGTTCCGGGCCCTTCGCCCCCTGACGGGCAAAGGGCCCGGAACACGGGTGTGCGGCAGGGCAGCCCGTGAAGGGGGACGTGCTCAGGTGTCGTACGTGCCGTTCCACGGTTCGGAGAAGCCGAGGCCGTCCGGGTACAGCTCGGCCCAGCCCTCGCCCTCGTCGACGCCCGTCACCAGACCGAACCGGACGCCGTCGACGGTGATCTGGAACGGCCGTATCGCGATGTCCGTGTAGGAGCGCCGGGGCAGGCTGCGGAGCAGCTTCGCCAGGTGGACGCGGGCGCGGGAGAGCACCGAGAACTCGCCGTACGGCGCTCCGTGCTGTTCGGCCCAGGTGCCGGCGCACCAGATCTCCGAGTCCTGGTAATGACCTTCGGTGTCGAAGGTGTGGAGCACGGTGTACAGACGTTTGTGCTCTTCCCAGCCGTCGTCGGGACGGAACCCTTCGGGGAAGGCGTACGTGATCGACGCCAGGAACTGACCGTCCGCGTACCGGCCGATGGTCTCGGTGCGGTGCTTCGGTTCGTAGGCGATCGGAATGACCTCGGGGACTGCCATGGCGGAAACCATACGGGTGGCCGGGCACCGTGTGGAGCCGGGGTCCATTACGGATCGGCGGCATTGGACGGAGGGCGGCTTTCCCGGCTCTTTGCCGGGTCTTCACCGGGCTCTCACCTGGCCTTCGGCGAAGAAAAGGGGGCACAGGACGGGTCGTCCGTGCCCCCTTTTCCAAGGCGGTCGGCCTCAGGAGATCGACCGGTATCCGCTCCAGCCGGTGGCTATTTTCGTGCGGGAGCCGAACGAGCCCTTGCCGTCCCCGTTGTTGCGGTACAGGGTGCCGCCGCTGTCCCGGGAGACGAGGTCGGCCCTGCCGTCGTCGGTGATGTCACCGACGCCGACGACGACGTTGTAGGAGGCGCCCCAGGCCGTGAACAGCTTGACCCGCGGCGCGAACGTGCCGTCGCCCTTGCCGTCGTACCGGTAGAGGGTGTTGGCGCTGTCCTGCGCGAGGAGGTCGCCGATCCCGTCGCCGTTCAGATCGCCGGCGCCGACGACCTTCTTGTAGCCCTTCCAGTTGTCGTACAGCTTCACGCGGGCCGACAGCGTGCCGCTGCCGGTGCCCTTGTGGAGGTAGACGGTGCCGGTGGAGGACGCGCGGGTGATCAGGTCCGGCCGGCCGTCGCCGGTGACGTCACCGGGTGAGGTCAGCACGTCGTACTGCGTCCAGCCGCTGCTCGCGAGCGTGGTGTACGACGTCTTCGGGGTGACCGCCGCGCCGCAGTGCGGCTTGTACAGGCGCAGGGCGCCGCTGCTGTACCGGACGAGGACGTCGTTGCAGCGGTCGCCGTCGAGGTCGCCGAACGGCACGGCCTTGATGCTCGTGGCCCAGCCGGAACCGCTGATCTTGTCGCCGAACTTTCCGGTGCCGGTGCCCGACTGGAAGGTCAGGCCGCCGGACGAGTTCAGGGTGAGGAGGTCGCCGCGGCCGTCCGGACCGTCCGGGCTGGAGAAGTCGTGCCGCACCGGCGCGCCTCCCTCCAGGAAACCCTTGCCGGTGGCCACGGTGACCGCCGAGGCGGTGCCGGTGCCGGTGGCCTTGAGGGTCCAGGTGAATTGCCCGTTGGGGAAGCGGGCGTTGTCGACCGTCGTGCCGGACCAGTCCGTGGCCACCGACGCCGTGGACGCGCCCCTGGTGACCGTGCGGGTCGCCTTGCCGCGCGCGCCGCTCTGGACGGAGGTGAAGGTCACCGACCAGGAGGTGACGGGGCGGGACAGCAGCCAGGAGCCGCGGAAGGGTGACGCGGAGGAGCCCACGAAGTCCGATACCTCGGACTTGAAGGCCGTCACGGCCGACGGCGTGACACCGGTTCCGGCGATGTGGGTCCGCTCGTACAGATCGGTCCAGGCCACCAGCCCCGTGTACTCGTCCAGGGTCCACTTGAAGCGGCGGTCCATGGCGAGGCCGGTGTCGGGGACCTCGGTCGCGAGCACACGGCTGGTGCCGGTGACCGCGTCCGTCAGCACCAGGGTGCCCGCGGCGCGGTCGTGGCGGATGGTGAAGCCGTCGCCGAGCAGCACGTCGCCGCCGCTCACCGCACGGGAGGTGGCCGCCTTGGTGTCGTACACGCCGGCCGAGCCGCCGCCGCAGGCCCAGTAGACCCAGCGGCCCGCCGCCTGGAGTTCGCTCGGCACGCAGGACATGCCGGGAACGGTCACCGTGGCGAGGGTCTTGTCCTCGGTCAGGCTGTACGAGGTGAGCTTGCCGGTCGTCGAGGCGCTCCAGAGGGTCGAGCCGTTCAGCGCGGCGGCGCGCACCGACCGCTTCAGCTTCTGTCCCTGGCCGAACTCGCCGATGTACTGCATCGGGGCCGAGCCGCCCGAGTTGTAGACGGCGTAGTCGTCGGAGACGTCGACGATCGCGCCGCCCGCGGTGTGGAACTCCAGGGGGTTGTAGCCGATCGTGACGAGCCGGTCCGCGTCGGACAGGCCGCTGCCGCCCTCGTCACCGTCGTAGTAGGTGTCGAGGTAGACGTCCCTGGGCCCGTTGCCGTAGTTGCCCCACATCGCCGAGCAGGTGGTGCCGGCGTACGGGCACTTGGGGCTGACCGAACCGCTCTCCGTGGCGGCGGTCGCCGTCAACTGGCCGCCGACGCTGCCGATGGCGCGCCACGAGGTGGTGTCGGAGGTGCTGGAGGGGTTGTCCTCGGCCACGCGGAGGTAGCCCCGGCTGAGCGCCAGGCCGGTCTTCGCGTTCTCCGTCGCCGGGATCTGGGCGAGCTGCCCCAGGCCGGGCGTGCCGTCCGCGGCCTCGGTGAAGCGCCGCACCCACCAGTCGCTCGCGCCGCTGCCGCCGGTGACGAGGGCGGCGTCGCCGGACGCGCGGAGCACGTACGCCCCCGCCTTGGCCGCCAGGATGTGTGAGGAGCCGTCCTTCAGGGAGTCGGCCCGCAGCTCGCTGGTTCCGGTGCCGGTGTGCAGCGGGAGCAGCAGCCAGTCGCCGGAGAGCACCGGGGCGCCGTCGAGCTGGGCACCGGGCGAGGGCAGGTCGATCACCTGCTCGTCGGCTCCGGGGTCCGTGCGGGGCTTGACGTGCAGCTTGCCGCCGGCCGCGTCGTACCAGCCGATCCGGTCGTCACCGAGGACGGTGTACGGCCGCGCGTCCATGCCGGAGAAGGCCCTGGTGGCGGTGGCCGTCGCGAGGTCGAGGTAGTACAGATAGCTGTCGACCTTGAACAGCACGCCGTGCGCGTCGGCGGCCGTGACCGCGCCCGAGGTGATCCGCATGCTGTTGGGCGAGATGGCGCGGGAGCGCCAGGCGCCGTCGACGAGGTCGTGCACCGACCACTCGGTGAGGACCGTCCGGCCGGCGAGCCCCCGGTACGCCTCGTCCGAGGTGAACGACGTCGTCGTCCGGGTCGCCGGGTCCCACAGGGCGACGGAGCCGGACGACGGCAGCGCGACCAGGTCGGCGTCGCTGCCGTACCAGGCGGTGGGGCAGGTCGACGAGCCGAGGTTCGCGCAGACACCCGTGGGCGCGTACACGCCGTCGGCGGTCCGGACGACCGTGCTCGTGCCGGCGGCGTAGTCCGTCCACAGCAGCCCGGTGATCCCGGTCTGCCGGTGGAGGAAGCCGCTCGCGCCGGCCACCAGCGGGCGGTCGGCGCGCGGTTGTGTGCCGGCGGGGTCGGTCAGGGTGATCTCGGAGGTGGACCCGGCCGGTGCGGCCCGGGGCGCCCACGCGCCCCTCGGGGGCCGTAAAGCGATTGGGGCGGGCGCCCCCGCCCGCGCCCGCGCGGCCCACAACCCCACACCGAGAACGCGACCGCGGGCGAGCCGCGTCCGGGGTTTACGGCCCCCATAAAACCGCGACTCCTCCACATCGAACGCCCGGTGTGGTCCCGTGGATTTCGATAC
>NZ_JBHYXD010000119.1:0-26426 GCF_042751995.1 Streptomyces sp. NPDC059371
GGTTCACGGGAGACGTGAACCCGTTCGAGAGCTCCGGGTAAAGGGATGTGTCCGGCACACGCTCGGCAGGCGTTCGAGGGGGAGTTGTTGGTGAGCAGCGCGATGCGGGCCGCTTTCACACGATCGGCCGGGGCCTTGGCGGCGGTTGTGGGTCTCCTGGCCGCGATGTTGGTCACGGCGGGGCCGGCACGGGCTGTCACGCCGCTGCCCGGCGGCAAGGCGAACTGGGTCGTCTCCGTCGGCTACCTGGACCTCGCGACGAAGAACAACTACCGCAACTGGGTCCGGCTCGGGTACTACGTCTTCCAGAGCGACGGAACGGTGAGCACCAACTACTGGACCTGGAACCAGCGGGAACAGCCGCAGCGGGTGAACGCGATGACCGCGAACTGCGGCGGCGACGTCCCCACCTGCGCGGTCCGTACGGTCGGTGGCTTCACCGGCGACCCGATGGGCGGCTACCGGGGCACCTTCGACTACGCGCCGGACGGGCGGCTCGCCGTGACCTGGACCAGTGACGCCGCCGGCACGGAGTCGGCGCAGCCGGTCACCGAATACTGGAACGTCACCACGGGGCTGGCCGACGGGCGAGCGGCCCGCATCACGAGTCCCACCTTCTACGGCGCCTACGGCAACGACGTGGAGATCCCGGCTCAGGGCACCTTCTCCGCGTACGCCGACTTCGGTGTCGGCTACGGCAGCAACGCCTCGCTGGACCGCACGAGCCGGGCGAGCATGAGCCAGCTCGTGGACGACCCGCGCTACAACGCGGAACCGTACCGGGGAGCCTTCGTCGTGGCCAAGGCGTCATCGTCCGACCCCGCCACGCGGACGGGCATCGTGGGCCGGGAGGTCACGGGCGGCACCTGGGCCTTCGGTGCGGCCGCGAACCCCTGGAAGCCGTGCACCGGCAGCCCGTGCATGGGCTGGCTCCAGCCGAAAACCTCCTGCGCCGGCACCGACAAGGACCGTGTCCGCTACATCGGTGAGATCGGTGGCGGCCGCCGTAACACCGAGGAGTACTGGTGCCAGTCCCTGGCCCAGGGGCAGACCTGCTACCCCCACAACTCCCACCCCCGCCCCATGCTGCAGGTCATCGACGACTCCGGCGAGTTCCAAGGATGGGTCGGAGTGGAGGCCTTCACTCATGTGGCCACCACCACCGGGCTGCCGGACAGCAGCTGGGTCGAGGGGTACTGGGGGCTTTTCGACATGGTCTCGGCAGCACTGCGGCCCGAACTGCCGGCCTGAGCCGTTCCACCGAGTCCCACCGTCGGAGAACGAAGAAACCCAACCGAGAGGAATGTTCATGAAGCACTGGAAGGCCATGCTGGCCACGCTCGCCTTAGCCTCCGCCGCCGTCGTCATACCGGCGTCCCCGGCCTCCGCATACGCCACCTTCGGCTGCCAGTTCACCACCGGCACCCTGAAGTGGCAGGACTCGACGACGACTTCGGGCTACGCCACGGCCGCGACGAACGCGGTGAACGCGTGGAACTCGACCAGCACGCAGTTCAACATGAACAAGGTCACCAGCGGCGCCAACATCCGTGTCACCAACGGCAACTTCGGAGCGACCTGGCAGGGCTCCCGGTTCGTGGGCATCACGCTCAACACCAGCCAGGAGAACCCCGTCACCAACAGCTGCGGCGACGGAACCTGGGACACCACCATCGTGACGTGGTGGAACGACTACTACACCCAGGACTACGCCGCGGCCAAGCGCCAGGCCATCATGGTCCATGAACTCGGCCACGCCCTGGGCCTCGCCCACACCGCGGCGGCCGGCAATTCGAGCTGCAGCAACGTCTCGATCATGGACAAGGCCATCGACGGCTGGTACGACGTCTGCGGCTTCTGGACACCGCGCCAGGACGACATCAACGGCGCGAACGCCCTGTACTGAGCGGGCCGGCGCATGCGCTCCTCCCTCATCCGGCACCCTGCCCTGCGGGCCGCCGCCGCAGGCGCATTCACCTTGGTGATCCTTTCGTCGAGCGGCTGCGCCGCGGAACGAGCGGAGCCCCGGCCCAAGCAGCGGATATCCGTCACCCTGGCCGACCGCTACACCGATCTCGGCCGCATGAAAGAAGACAGCACGGCGGTGGTTCTCGCCAGTGCCGTCGGATCCGGTACCGCCGTGCGCGACGGGTTTCCGATCACCGTGACGAATCTCAGGGTGGTGAAGATCCTGACCGGAAAAATCTCCGGGCCGGCTTTCAAGGTGCAGCAACTCGGCACGCGGGAAATCGAGTCACCCGACACGTCCCGCCTGATGAAGACCGGCCGCACCTATCTGCTCTACCTCAGCAAGAACGACGGAAAGGAGAATCCGGACCACTTCGTCGTCACCGGCGGGGACGGGATCTACGTTCTGCAGGGCGGCCGTTACCTGTACCGGGGAGGGCCACCGGCCGGACCAGGAAAGCAACTACCCGCTGAACTGGCTGCCGACAGCGTAGAAGGGACGTAACCCCGCGAGCAGCAGCGCCAAAACCACGGAAGGAGCGTCACCGGGAAGGCAGTCCAGCACCACCGGGACGGCCTGCGAAACTCACGACGTGATGAACTGACGCTCCTCTCACGTGACGGGCACTCAGAACGATGACGGCGAGCAGTCTGTAGCTGCCGGCCCGCCCCGCCATCGTGTCCGTCCGTGAACCGTTCTCGGCAGCCCCAGCTGCAATGCCGCGCGCCCTGGGGCTGAACACGTGTGAGGGGCCGGCACATTGTGCCGGCCCCTCACATCAGTAGCGGGGACAGGATTTGAACCTGCGACCTCTGGGTTATGAGCCCAGCGAGCTACCGAGCTGCTCCACCCCGCGTCGGATGACTCCACCCTACGCCACCTGCGCCCGCCCCGAGACCATGATCGACAGCCTGCCCGCGGGGTCGGCGGTCGCGGCCGCCGCTTCCCCCGAACCGGTCGGGCTCATAGCGAGTGCACCATGGCCACATAACGGCCGTACTGGGCAGTGGTCCATCCGCTGTCCGGCCAGCCGGCCTCCACCGCGCCCGCGGCCCTGAGGGCCCGTGACACGACGCTGTCCAGGATGACCGGACGGTGGTGCGCCGCAGCGCTCTCGTGCCCGGCGAAGTAGAGCACTTTGGTGAAGAATGCCGGGCGAAGGTAAGGGATGTGCTGCTCGTTGTTGAAGGCACGGTATGCGTCGACGGCACCCTGTTCCCGGAGCAGACAGTGGGCGGACAAGACCGAGTTCGTGATCACCGGCAAGCGGCTTTCCCGGACCGCTGGTGTACGACGGCCTGAACGTGCTGTGGCCCCCCATCGACACGGCGCGCCGCGACGCTTCGGGCGACTTCGGACTCTCCGCGCTCACATCGTGGTTCGGCGGAGACTGGCAGGAAAGCACCGCATACGAACGTGTCCGGCATGCCGCAGCCGCTGACGACAGCGCACAGACCCCGGGTTCGGCAGCGGCACTGCTGCTCGCGGACGCCCGTCGCCTGCGCGACTCCGCTCTGCGCGCCGAGACGATCAAGGTGCTGTGGCTTTCCGCCACGGGCCGGGGCTACAACATCGACCACCTCGGTATCGACGCGCGGGACTGGATCAGGCTGATCGAAGGCATGTGTGAAGAGCGTCTGAGGGGGGTCGCCCCCCAGTATCGCCCTGCCGAACCGCTTGACCGGAGCGACCTCCGGAGCGCCGTGCTAGGAGCCGTCCGGGAGGCTGCACCGCTCCTGAAGGACGCGGTCATCAGCCCGCACTGGGAGCCGATTTCGGGCGCGAGCGGCCTGGCGGCCGTCGCGGAGGTCGTCACCGACGCGGATGCCGACCTCGGGTTCCGGCTGTTGCTGCGGTTGCTCGACGTGGTGTCCCCGCCTCTTACCGAGGAGCAGTACAGCCACTACCAAGCACTCGGCGGGCGGTTCGGCTACGGCGAGCACCACGTCACCGAGAAACTGGAACAGCTCATTCGGCAAGGCTGACCACAGGGTGGCGGGGCGGGTACGACGCGCCCTGCCTGTCTCAGGCAGACGCGTCAGTGTGCCGCCAGCCGACGGGCTCGTCGCTGAACGGGGTTATCACCCGAAACGTGCGCACCCTCATGGCAAGTGGGTCGTCCCTACCGCCTATCTGAAGGAGTGACCATGACACACGAGCCTGAGAGCGACGTCGAGGACGATTTCGTCGAGGCCGAGTTCATCGAAGACATCTACGTGACGGACATCGGGCTGACCTGGCTCGCCTCACGATGGCGCGTGCTGGAGGAGTTCTACAGGGAACATTTCCCGCCCCATGCCGTCGACCCCGGCCCCGTCGTTGTGTGGCTCATGCTCACGGAAACGTCGCTCGACCAGTTCGACCGCTCCAAGGCCGTACAACTGGGCCAGGACGTGCGGCGACTGCTGCGCTCACCCCTGACGGACGAGATGATCCGTACGGTGTGGCTCGCCGCCACTCACGGCATCCTCGACCCGGACGAGCACGGGATGACGGCCCGTACCTGGCTGCGGCGGATCGAGGAGGCGTGGCTGGCCCGCGTGCGCCAGGACGATCCGGCGTTCGTGCCTGCGCCGCCACAGCCGGTGGTCGACGAGGAACTGCGGCGGGGGGTGATCCAGGTGATCCACTCGGTCGCGGAGCCGTTGTGTCTCGCCTCGGAGCAGCCCCCGTACGGGGTTCCGGCGACCGGCCTGGTCCCCGCGCTGGAGCGGGTGGTCACCGAGGTGTGCGCCGACCTCGGTTACCGGCTCTTCCTGCGCGCGGTGAAGACCTACTTCGTGCCGGTGCCGGCCGACGGGGAGACGTACGACAGGTTCGTCGCCCTCGGTGAGCGGTTCGGCTACCCGTACTGGCTCGTGCGCGAAGGACTCAACGACCGGACCGACTGAGCCGAGGCGCGGGGGCGGGCGGACGGACGAACCTCGACCACCCCCGTAGCACCAGGCCACTCGCCGCCGGGGGCAGAGCCGCCCTCGATCCGCTTCCGCAAGCTGACGGCGTTGATGGAGGCCGTGAAGAAGGAGGTGGCCATCCGGCGGAAGGTGATCTTCCTTGAGATGCGTGACAGCGGCATGACGTACCGCGAGATCGCCAAGGAGACGGGGATCAGCTTCGGCCGTGTCCGGCAGATCCTCGCGAAGGACCTGAACGCCGAGCCGTCCGAGGAATGAGAGGCCGATCGGTGTGGAAGACCGCCAGCCGACGCAGTCGGCAAGCGGGCAGAGACCCCCGCAGCGCCCAGAGACGAAGGAGCGACCGTGCCGCAGAGGCCAGAACCCGTCGGCCAGCCGGAATACCTGACCGAGAAGCAGTGGATCGACCTCGCCTTCGCAGTGATGCGCGGCGTGGTCGAGGGGTGTCGGACGGCGGAACTTGGACTGGACCCAGCTCTGCTCTCGGACCTGGGCACGGCTGCGGTGAATGGGCTCCGGGCCCGCTTGGACCAGGTGATGGCGGAGTCGCAAGACAGATGACCTGGTGCGGTGGTACGCAGAGCTCGACGAGGACGAGCGGCTCGCGCTGGCGATGAACGCCGCCTGGTGGCGTCGACGGATTGGAGGTTCGAGACCGACGCGCTGCGCCTCCGCTCGGAACTGGACGCCGGGAAGTCGGACCGCGTTGCCTACGACGAGGGGCAGGCCGACATGTTGCACTGGGCTGCGACAGTCCTGCCGGAACGGATGCCGCCACTGTCTTCGTTCGGACAGGCCCGGGTGCCGCGGGACATCGAAGCCAAGCGGAAGACGTTCGCCGAATGCGCGGCGCCGGAGGCCGCGAGGTGCCCTGCCTCAGCGACCGCCCCGCCCATAGTTCGCGTCGGGGAGGCGCCGCCCCTGCTCAGAGGCGGCGCCTAGCGCACTTGGGCAGGTGCCGGTCGGCGAAGGTGAGTTGAGGTGTGGGACGACGTCAGAACGGCGACCGCCGTCACCAGGTCCGAAGCACGGCCCTGAGCGGTTCAGAACAGCGCAGCCCAGTGTCAGTGGGCGTTGGCAGGATGCTCCGCATGACGTCCGCCACCGCAGCCGATTACGGCTGGATACGTTCCTCGTCCTCGCTGTTCGCCTACGGATTGGAGGTCGGATACACCCTGACGCTGGTGCGGGGGGTCTCGCCCTCGGAGTTGTTCCGGATCGTGGGGGCCGAGCCGCGAGGTGTGTGTCAGGGGCTCAGCGAGTTCATCGAAGCACAGCAGGAGTTCTTGGACGAGTACGAGGAATGGCCCGAAGCCTTCCTCGCAGGAGCGTTCACCGTGCCGGGCGAGGGAGCGGACTGGACTCTCGCGCTGGAGTTCGGAGGCGATCTGGGCACGCGACCGCGCCTCATGGAGGCACTCTCCGCCGGGACGCGTGCTGTCTCGCATTCGAGCAACGGGGGGAAGCCCATGGACTTCTTCCACTGGTACGAAGAGGGCCAGTTGCGGACCACCTTCGAGTGGCCTGCAAACAGGACCGGCAGCACTCCCGATGAGCTGAACGGCGTGATGATGGAGGTCGGCCTCAACCCGTCGGGGGACGAACATCCCGCTGTCGACAGGAAGGCAGCGGTCCTGGCGCTGGCAGAGCGCCTCACAGGCGTACGGGTGACCGAGGGGCTACTGGCGGAGGCCGAGTATCAGGTGGGGGAAGTCTTGGAGGAACCCACCGAGGAGTGGCAGAGCATCACCATCGACGTCACGGACGCGCATGGCGAGCGGACACACGTACAACTGCGACGAGATCAGCTCTGACACACGAGGTGCCGCGAACCACTGACACTTCCGTGTCGCCCGACAAGAGGCCTGCCTCGTTCGAGTCTCCAGGGAGCGGCCGGCGCGCGGCCACGCTGCGCCGTGAGAGGCGCAGGCATGTCGGTGCCGTCGCCCGAACCGACGCCTCGCACTGGGGGCGAGCAGGGGTTACTCGACTGGCGGGCACGTCGAAGGGATGGGTTCAGCGCCTGCTCCGGGTTGCGATGAGGCAGCCGATCCAGAGGGGACGAGCCGGCCGTTCGGCGGCACCTCACGTTCCAATCAGCCGATGTCGGCGCAGATCGGATCACTGGAAGGCAGTGCAGCGGCGACGTTCATCAGGGAGATGCGGACCATCTGGCTCAAGCGGGCCAGATGCGGGGCAGATGCGTCGTCATGAACGAGCACTCTGAGAGCATCCACGTGAAGCTGGTCCTCCTCGCTCAGGCGTGGCAGGCCGGCGAGCAGTTCGTGCGAGGGCCGTGCGGTCGCGGCGGCTTCGATGTCCGTGAGCCGAAGCTGTTGCACCAGGGCTTCGGTGCCGGTTTCTCCCCGCGCGACCGCGTCCAGGACAAGGGCATGGATGCTCAAAGTGAGCAGCGTCTTCAGCAGTGCCTCGGCTGTGGCGGGGGCCATCGACCAGGTCCGGTATCGCTCGAAGCGGTCGCTGTGCTCCCCGGGGATGCGGTCGACCGCCCGGAGGATTCGCTCGCTCCACGTCGCACACGCCACCCAGACATCCACGGGGTCGGTTCTCCTTTGCCGGTCGGATCGAGGCTGCGAGGAGGCTAGAGGCAGCGGGCCTTCAGAACGGCTCCGCTCACATCCGCGTTCGCGGTTTCGCCGTAGTGGATGGACCCGATAGCGCGGGTGCGGTAGCTGTAGAGCGGATCCGGATAAAAGACGGAGGCCACCTCGAGCTTTTACGCCAGGAATCGCGTCATCGACGGAATGGGTGACGGCTTCATCGTGAAGATCGTCACCCGGCCCGCGCTGCGGCAGGAGTGGCTCTGGGTGCCGGCCGCTCCCGCCGTAGCCAATTCAGGTTCTGGCGGGCCAGAACTGCACGAGGTAGTGCTCCACGCCGTGACCGGTTCCCTCGCCTTCCGACAGGGATGCGGCCTCGGCCCGGCCCGCACAGTGGACACGGACGTGCCACGAACCGCCGGAATCCGCCAGTGTGATCAGGTCGTCCATCCGGCCCGTGTGCATGGACCACACGGCTACCTGACCACTGGCCGACTCGAACTCGGCTTCGGCCGTCTCATCCCAGTCGGCCCGGTCCTGCTGGGGCGGCGGCCCGTCCCAGACTTCGACGCTGACCGCGGCGGTATGGGTATGGCCACCGCTGGTGATGTCCAGGCGCCCCGGATGGGTGCTGAGGAACGCATGCCGGTTGAGGTCATCCGGGAAAGGAACCGGCAGGTCCGCGTCATCGGACTCCTGCAACCCGAAGGCGTGAAAGCCCACGTACGCCTTCACATCCTGCTGCCGCACAAGCTCTGCCATGAGCCCCTTCGATATGACAGACGACGGGCCCTTGCCCTGACCGTAAGTCGGCCCGGCCGCGGGCCCGATGCCCTCGTGACCACTTCGACCTGCCCTCGCGCTGGTCCCTGCGGCCGTCGCCGTTTCCCAGCTCCGGGAGACGCCTGAGCCGCCTCCCGCCGAACAGGTCCGCGCGAAACTCGCCGCCGGCGGACGCCCCAGCCACGTCAGGACGGCCATCGCGGTTCGGAGACGGTCGCGTCGAGGGCGTCGAGGAGCACTTGGGCAGGCTGGGACGCGGGCGGCTTGCCGTACACCGCGGCCACGACCTGTCTGCGCAGGCCGGCGATCCGTTCGAGCCTGACCCCGGGGTGCCGGTTGGCGAGAAGGGTGAGCCCGGGCAGCAGGCTCACGCCCAGCCCGGCCGCGACGAGCGCCTGTACGGCGACGTAGTCGTCGGTCTCGAACTCGACGATCGGTGAGAACCCGGCTCGCCCGCAGGCGGCGACGAGATGTTCGCGGCAGCGTTCGCAACCGGCTATCCAGCGGGTCTCGGCGTAGGTGGCAAGCTCCGCCCGGGGGCCGTCCCAGGAGCGGTCGGCCGGTGTGACCACGTACAGGGGTTCGTCGAGAAGTGGTGTCCTGGTGATGTCGCGGCGGTCGCGCTGGGGCGGGTCGCCGTGTTCGAAGATCAGCGCCACGTCGACGTCGTTGTTGCGCAGGGCGCTGAGCGCGTCCGGTGGTTCGGCTTCGACGAGGGTGAGTTCGATACCGGGGTACCGGTCGGAGACGCGCGCGGCCGCGAGCGGCACCAGGGTGGCCAGCGCCGAGGGAAAGGCGGCCAGGCGGACCCGGCCGGTGCGCAGCCCGGCCAGTTCGTCCAGTTCGGCGTGCACCGATTCGACCTGCGCGAGGATTGACTCGGCGCGGTCCACCAGGAGCCGGCCGGCCTCGGTGAGCCGGATTCCGCGCCCCATCCGCTGTAACAGCGGTACGCCGGCCTCGGCCTCGAGTTTGACGAGTTGATGACTCACCGTCGGCTGGGAGTAGTGCAGCGCCTCGGCGGCTGCCGTGATCGAACCTTCACGGGCGACAGCCACCAGCGTCCGCAGCCGACTCAAGTCGATCATTTGGGAATCATAGCCAGCTTCGATGACAGCCTCGAAAACACGCATTGGACCGCTACCAGGGCCGCTGGGAGGGTGAGTGAGAAAGTTCGTGCGAGAGCGTGCGAGAGGGTTCGACCGCGTACATCGCCGTCGACGGTCTCGCCCCCCCATCACGCGTGCCTGCCCCTCGGGCGCGGAATGGAGACGTTGTATGACCACGGCTGTGAATCCACCGTCGCGATCGATGTCGGTGGGCGATCGCGCGGCGCGGACCCTGGCGAACGCCACGAAGACCGTTCCGCAGATGTCCTCCATCACGCCTCGCTGGCTGGTGCACCTGATGTCCTGGGTGCCGGTCGAGGCCGGTATCTACCGGGTGAACAGGGTCGTTCACCCGGAGTCGGTGCGCATCGAGTGCGACAACTACGACGAGTCGCCGCTGCCGGACACCTTCGTCGACTACGAACAGGAACCCCGTGAGTACCGGCTCAAGGCCGTCCAGACGGTTCTGGACCTCCACACCCGGATCGCCGACCTGTACTCCAGCCCGCACGACCAGACCGCACAGCAACTGCGGCTGACCATCGAGGCGGTGAAGGAACATCAGGAGGGCGAGCTGATCAACAGCCCCGATTACGGGATGCTGACCAGTGTGGCGCCCACGCAGCGGATCTCCACCCTGGCGGGGCCGCCGACGCCGGACGACCTGGACGCCCTCATCACGAAGGTGTGGAAGCAGCCGGCCTTCTTCCTCACCCACCCGGAAGGGATCGCCGCGTTCGGCCGGGAATGCACCCGGCGCGGTGTTCCGCCGGCCACGGTGAGCATGTTCGGCTCGCAGTTCCTGACCTGGCGCGGCCTGCCGATCATCCCGTCGGACAAGGTCCCGCTGGAGAACGGCAGGACGAAGTTCCTGCTGCTGCGCACCGGCGAGTCGCGCCAGGGCGTGGTCGGACTGTTCCAGCCGGGGCTCTCCGGGGAACAGGGGATGGGGCTGTCGGTGCGCTTCATGCAGATCGACCGCAGTGCCATCGCCTCCTACCTGGTCTCCCTGTACTGCTCGGTCGCGGTGCTCACCGAGGACGCGCTCGCCGTGCTCGACGACGTCGAGGTGGACAAGTTCCATGACTACGCCCCCAGCTACCGGTAAAGAAGCCGCCCCGGCGTGGCTCCCCGACGAGGAGACGCTGAACCGGCTGGCCGGGGAGTTCTTCCGAGCTCTCCCCGGCCAGCCGGCGGATATGCAGGTTCCGGTCCTCGACGGCCCGTCGGAGCAGCGGCCGGAGGGGCCCTCGCAGTGGCCGACGCCGGCCGGCCTGCCGGCCGCGGACCCACCCCCGGCGCCGACGGCCGGGATGAGCCCGCGGGCGGACCTGCCTCCTTCGGCGCCGGCCGCGGGGACGAGCCCGCCCGGCGGGCCACCGCCGACCAGCGCCCCGGCCACGTTCGCGGCGAGTGCACCCGGCGTCGCCGGGCCCGTACCGGAGCCGCCGGTCCTGCCGGTGACCCCCGGGCCGCCGCCCGCCGCATCGCTGTTCCCGCCGGCGTCCGGACCGGCCCAGCTCTCGGGTCCCGGGCAGTTCTACTTCCTCAGTGAGGCGCCCGGATACCCCGCGAAGGCGCCGGAGCTCCCCGGCTTCGGGCACCTGGGGCTGCCGCCCCTCCCCGAACCCGTGTCACCGACGGCCACGACCTCGCCGTACTACTTCGTCGAGGAACCCGGCGTCCCCGCCGCCCCCTTGGGGCTGCCGCTCGACCCGCACCCGGCTTTCGACGTGCGGGCGGTCCGCCGGGACTTCCCGATCCTGTCCGAACTGGTCAACGGCCGTCCGCTGATCTGGCTGGACAACGCCGCGACCACGCAGAAGCCGCGCGCGGTGATCGACCGGCTGGTCGAGTTCTACTCGCGGGAGAACTCCAACATCCACCGCGCGGCGCATGAGCTCGCCGCCCGGGCGACGGACGCCTACGAGGGCGCGAGGAACACCGTCGCCCGGTTCGTCGGGGCGGGCTCCGCCGAGGAGATCGTGTTCGTCCGGGGCACCACCGAGGCGATCAACCTGGTGGCCAAGGCATGGGGACCCCGGAACATCCGTGCGGGTGACGAGATCGTCCTCTCCTACCTGGAGCACCACGCCAACATCGTGCCCTGGCAGATGCTGGCGGAGCAGACCGGTGCGGTGATCAAAGTGATCCCGGTCGACGACGCCGGGCAGCTGCTGCTCGACGAGTACACCGCGCTGCTGTCCGAGCGCACCAAGCTGGTCGCGGTCACCCAGATGTCCAACGCGCTCGGCACCGTCGTACCGGTCGAGAAGATCATCGAGCTCGGGCACCGGGCCGGGGCGCGCGTCCTGGTCGACGCGGCGCAGTCGGTCCCGCACCTGCCGATCGATGTCAGGGCACTGGACGCGGACTTCCTGGTCTTCTCCGGGCACAAGCTGTTCGGACCGACCGGGATCGGGGTGCTGTACGCCAAACGGGAGGTGCTCGAGGACATGCCTCCGTGGGAGGGCGGCGGCAACATGATCACCGACGTCACCTTCGAGCGGTCCAGCTACCAGCCGCCGCCGGGCCGCTTCGAGGCCGGCACCGGCAACATCGCCGACGCGGTGGGCCTGGCCGCGGCCATCGACTACGTCGAGCGCATCGGCCTGCCCCAGATCGGCGCCTACGAGCACACCCTGGTCGAGCACGCTACCGAAGGCCTGCGCGGGGTGCCCGGACTCCGGCTGGTCGGCACGGCCGCGCACAAGGCGAGCATCGTGTCGTTCGTACTGGACGGCTACGAGCCAGCCGAGGTGGGCACGGCGCTCAACGAAGAGGGCATCGCGGTGCGTTCGGGCCACCACTGCGCGCAGCCGATCCTGCGCCGGTACGGCCTGGAGGCCACCGTCCGGCCGTCGTTCGCCTTCTACAACACGCATGAGGAGGTGGACACGCTGGTCGCGGCGGTTCACCGGCTCGCGGACCGCCGCGGCGGCCACCACTAGCCGGCCGGCTGTCGGCAGAGCTGAGAACACAGCTCTGCCGGCACCTGGACGGCCTGGAGGCCACAGGAGCCGTCGAGATCCGAACTGCCGTCGAGCCGGTCATCGACACTGGTCGCCGGCCCACGGTGAGGCCGCTGCCTCAGCTTGTCGTTCAACCACGGGTGTTCGGCGCGGGCGCGGCAACGGTGACCTGGGCTGTCCAGGACCCGGGTTCCCGGGGCGGATCCCAGGTCACGTCGACGGGTACTTCGTGGAAGTCGTGTGCGAGTCCCACCACCATGGCCGCCGCGGCGGCCCGGGCCTTGGCTGGGCCGGCGTTGACCGGAACGTCGGCGAGGCACCCGCAGAGCATCCCGCCTTCAACGGTGAGGACACTGTGGCGCCAGCCTTCCGGCGTCGCGAGCAGGACGATGCCCTTCGGCATGCCGAAGGGCGGTCGTCTCTCCTTCTCCCGCTTTCGTCTCACCATGGAGCCCATCCAACCTCGTCGGCTTCCTGGCGGTTCAGACGGGCGGGGCTTCGGTACACCAGCCGGGGAGCCAGTCTTCGTCGACCCGCACCGGCGCACTCCTGGACACCATCGAGGCCCACACGGACGTCGTACTCGACTGCCGCATGTCACCCGACCGAAAACACCTGATGACCAAGGACCGTGGCGACACACTCATCGTGTGGGACGCGGCCACCATCGTCCCGTGACGCCGCGCCCGCCACACTCCCGGGAAACGCGCGCAGACAATCGCTGGAAGGCCGGGCCGCATCGTTCAAAGTAGAGACCGGCGGGGCCGACCGAACCCCGGAGCGGTCCCCGTCACCGCCATGCGCCACCCCGCTGCTGCGGTGACCGCTGCAGGCTGCGATAGGTTGCCCGCCATGATTGATTTAGGACCCGCCGCCTGGCCACCTGCCCCGATCAAGACCGAGCGGCTCGTGCTCCGGGAGTCCGAAACGCGGGACCGTGCGGCGTGCATCGAGCTGTTCGCATCGCCGGAGGTCGGTACCTACATCGGTGGCCCTCGACCGCGTGACGAGATTGAGCGCACGGCACCTGAGGCGCCCGGGCGGCGCCCCGGCTTTTTCGTGGTGGAACTTGACGGGGCGATGATCGGCTTCATCCAGTTGCTCGATCGGCGCGACGTAGAGCGTCCAGGTCACGTCCGTCCGGAAGGCGGGGAGGCCGAGATCGGCTGCATGTTCCTGCCGGAGGCGTGGGGGTACGGGTACGCCGCCGAGGCGTGCGCAGCGGCACTCGACTGGTTCGCCGACGCTCTTCCCGGCGAGCCGGTGGTGCTCACCACCCAGACTGCCAATGCCCGCTCGATGAGCCTCGCGGCGAAGCTGGGGTTCACCGAGGTGGAGCGATTCGAGGAGTACGGCGCCGAGCAGTGGTTCGGCGTGTGGCCCCCGGTCACACCGTCCGGTTGAGCACCGTCGGCGAGTTCAGATGAGTCCGCGACCATCGCATCACTGATCCCGTGCACGGCGTGGGCGTCTTCCGCCACAGGGGTCTGCGGATTGACCGATGGTCGCCTACGAAGGGTTCAAGCGGGTGATGGCAAGGCGGCTGAGGAGATGAGCGCGAGGCGGCGAGTGAGCGAGCTCCGGGCGAGTGCCAAGGATGTTGTCGAGCAGTACGGACGAGACGGAGCGCTGTCCGCGGAGAGCCTTGCCACGGCCGGGATTTCGGGCTGGGCCCCCATGACCCCGGGAACACTCCTCTTGGGAGCCCTTATTGTTGCGGCGATCCAAGACCCGGTGCTCGCGGAGCAGGCGGCGGAGAGCGGGGACGAAGTCCTTGGCGCTTTGCTGCAGGGTGACCTCAAGGCCATCACTTTTGTCGATCGCGGCGCGGAGTTCGGCTGGGGCGCTGTGGTGTCCTGTCTTTGGTCGTACACCCAGCGCCCTGGCGCAGCGCCTGACGCTCTCGGCGCACTGCTCGCGCAGTCCGGGGAACTCTGGACCGAGATGATGGACTCGGGCGAACTGACCAAGGCGCGTGTCCGGGGCGATGACTCCGGGCCCTGGGACGCATCCGAGACCCCGGTGCCGGCTGGCACGGAGCGCATCGACTGCGGCGTACTGAGGATCCCGCGACTCGAGGGCACCCAGACGCGACCTCTGCCTCCAGGTCTTCCGGGCACCGAACGGGCCAGTCTGGGACATCCTGCGTCCGCAGCTCGAGGAGACAGCGCTGGCAAGGGGCGGCACGGCGACGCAGAGCCGGAGCAGTCTCGGCCCAGAAGTCCGCGCGAGCATTCGTGCCATCCGAGACGGACGCCGAGAACTACGGCCCACCCGGCTCCTCGGCTGCGAAGGGCCGGGCTGGCTGTTGCGCGGTCTCCTGCGTGGACCGGACGCGCTGGCCGAGGTGGCGGGCCCCGCGTCCATCACCTCTTCACCCAGACCGTCGTCGACCTTCCCTCCGCAGCCGCAGATGACAGTACGGAAGTCACCGTGGTGGAGGTGACCATGCCGTAGGCGGGCATCGTCTACGTGCTGTGCAAGAGCGTGAGCTGGCGGGACGTTCCCGCGGAACAGATCGGCTGCAGCGGGGGTGACGGCCTGGCGGCGTCTGCGGGACTGGACCGAAGCGGGCGTCTGGCCGCAAACTGCACGCGGTGCTGCTGGCCTAGCTGCGGGCCGCGGGCTTGCTGGACATGGACGGCGCCGCGATCGACGGCTCGCACGTCCGGGCGCTGAAAGGGGGGTTCACACCGGACCTTCGCCGGTTAACCGGGGCCGGCCGGGCAGCAAGCACCACCTGATCGTCGACTGCCACGGAACTCCGTTAGCCGTATCGCTGACCAGCGGGAATCGTCACGATGTCACTCAGCTCATACCGCTGCTGGACGCCATCCCGCCCATCCGCGGTCTGCGTGGCCGGCCACGCAGCCGACCCCGACAGTTGTTCGCCGACCGCGGCTACGACTACGACAAGTACCGCCGCCTCATCCGGGCCCGCGGCATCACACCGAAGATCGCCCGGAAAGGCGTCACACACGGCTCCGGACTCGGCAAGACGCGTTGGGTCGTCGAGCGCACCTTCGCCTGGCTCCACCAGTTCAAACGACTCCGCATCCACTACGAGATACGCGCCGACCTCCACCTCGGCCTACTCCAACTCACCTGCAACATCATCTGCTTGAGACGCCTGCGAACCTCATTCTGAAACGATCAGTTACGCCTCTTCCGCGGGAATGGCCGGCCGTGCCGCGTAGCGGTTGCGCATCGCGTCGCTGGCGGCGGGGCCCGCGGTGAAGACGTACGCGGCGCTGTCGTCGAGTCGGCGGCCGGTTTTGGCGTCGACGACGACCGGCTCGACTTCCTCGCCGCTGTTCGCGTCGACGAGGATCATGCTGCGCTCCGTCGCCGTGAGGCGGGCATTGCCCCACGCGGCCAAGGCGACGATCACCGGGCGCAGCGAGCGTCCGAGTTCGGTCAGGACGTACTCGTGCCGGACAGGGCTGGTCTGGTAGGGCCGACGCTTCAGCAGACCGTCCGCGACCAGGGTCTTCAGCCGGGTGGTGAGCATGCTGGAGGAGATGCCCAGGCTCTCCTGGAACTGGTCGAAGCGGGTGTAGCCGTCGAAGGCGTCGTGGAGGATCAGCAGTGTCCACCACTCGCCGACGTGTTCCGCCGTCGTGGACAGCGGGCACTCCCGGTCCTCCAGCCTGATCCGGCTTGCCACGGCGACCATCCCCTCAGTTACTGCTAAAGTCGAAGTTAGTAGCTTCTATTTTAGCAGTCAAGACAGGAGCGGCGCCTCGCATACCCGCGCCCGGGAACGGAGCACAACGTGACCACATCCATCGGCGAATCCCTCGAAGGCCGACGCGCCCTGGTCACCGGCGGCACCAAGGGCACCGGAGCCGCCATCGCCCGACGCCTGGCCCAGGCCGGTGCGACCGTGCTGGTCACCGCCCGCAGCCGCCCCGACGACGTCGAGGAGAAGACCTTCATCGCCGCCGACCTGTCCACCGCCGGAGGCGCCGCCCACGTCGCCTCCGAGGTGGACGCCCGCGTGGGAGGCGTCGACATCCTGGTCAACACGCTCGGCGGCTCCGAGGCACCGGCAGGAGGATTCGCCGCGCTCGGCGAGGACGACTGGGCAAAGGAGCTGAACACGAACCTGCTGGCCGCCGTTCGCCTGGACCGCGCACTCCTACCGCACATGCTCGCCAAAGGCAGGGGCGCGATCGTGCACGTCACGTCGATCCAGCGCCGCATGCCGCTGTGGAACGGCACCCTGGCCTACGCCGCCGCCAAAGCCGCCCTGACGACCTACAGCAAGGGACTGGCCAACGAGGTCGCCCCCTGCGGCGTCCGCGTCAACACCGTCTCACCCGGCTTCGTTCAGACCTCGGCCGCCGACAACCTCGTCGCCCGGATCGCCCACGACGCCGGCATCACCCGGGAAGCGGCGCTGGGCCGGCTCATGGACTCCCTGGGAGGCATCCCGCTCGGCCGTCCCAACCAGCCCGAGGAAGTTGCCGAGCTCGTCGCCTTCCTCGTTTCCGACCGCGCCTCGGCCATCGTCGGCGCCGAACACGTCATCGACGGCGGCACCACCCCCACCGTCTGAACCCGCCACCACCATCAGGAGCGTCATGCACGACAACCAGCCCCGGACCATCACCCCGGACGACCTGCCCGAGGTGATCACCCGCTACCTCACAGCGCACCGCGCCCACGACACCACCACCGCGGTCACGACGTTCACCGACGACGCCACAGTGATCGACGACGGCAACACCTACCAGGGCAGCGCCGCGATTGAGCGGTGGCTGGACCGATCCGCCACCGAATTCACCTACACCATCCATCTCACGAACGCTCAGAAGACCGACACGGCCCACTACATCGCCACACACCACCTCGAAGGCAACTTCCCTGGCGGCACCATCGATCTCCGCTATCGGTTCACGCTGCGCGACGACCTCATCGAACACCTCGCCATCGAACCCTGAGCTTGCTCCCACACCACCTCTTCCCGCCCACGAGAGAGACCCCACCCACTCAGACCGGCCCGTCCCAGCCCTTGCCCACTCAGTCACCCGACCAAGAGCCAGCCCTCAAGTCCGGCATCCACTCGCAGATCAGCACTTGCACGCCTGAGGAATCAAGGCGAGCAACTCCGGGCCAATCCTCAGAACAGGGTGAGGAGATTCAAAGATCCCCATCACCCCGCGAGTTGACCCCGAACCCACAGGATCATCCCCTGAGAATCAGGGCACCGCACGCGGTCAACTGCGCCATGTCCGACTGACCTGCGCGTTTCCGTGGGAGCCGCCTCCGGAGCACGATATGAAACGCCAAACCGAGCGAGTTTCAACTTCGTTGTCCGGGCGGCGATTTGGCGGGGAATGGTGTCCGGGAATAGGTCAAGCTGAGCGCTGACCAAGGGGCTTGGAGACATCCGCCGAATCGGCCGTCCCGCGGCAGGGCTGCGCCATGCTCGAGCAGTTCGCCCCGGTACATACTCACGGCTTGCGGCGTCTTTGCAGCCAGACGATCACTGAAGCGATCAACAGGAACACCACCATGAAGGCGAGGTGCTGCTCCACGGCCGACCAACGGTAGTCCGTGATCGTCGCCATGAGACTCCGAGAGCTAGGCATACAGTCGGAACCCATGACGTCGCCACACCCCACGGATCCGCAAGCCGAGGCCACACAAGGCCGTATCTCTCTATGGCTTGACCCGGAGGACTTGCGTTGGCTGGCGCAGCACTGCGGTTGCGCCGACGATGCAACCGACGAAGATAAGGACCGCTGCGGACGGCTGCGCTTCCGGGCTAGCGCAGCCCTGCACAAGCATCAGCACTCGGCATGAGGACGTAGGCCGTCACGGAACTGCCAAATTCAGGGAGCCTCATCTGTCCGCTACGTGGTGCGCCCCGACGGCCCCTTCTCCCGGATCATCAGGTAACGGTCCAGTCGCGCAGCTGGCGGGCGATCCGTGCGACGCCGAGTGCTCCAGAAGCCGTGTCCCGCACGAGCGCGACCGCGGCCTTGGGCGGGTAGTTGAGTTCGCGCGTGTTGAGGATCAGGTAGGCCTCGGTCGCGTGCCAGGCGAAGCTTTCGTTGGAGTGCTCCAGGCACGGCAGTTTCGCCAGGGTCTGCAGCAGCGCGGCGGCCTTGAGGTGAAGGGATCCGTAGATGTCGCGCTCCATCGCCCTGGCATTGACCCGGGCGACCGCGGCATACAGCGGTCCGTAGTCGTCGACCTGCGGATCGCGGTCGAGCAGCTCGGCGGCGTGCAGCAGGAAGGTGACGTCGAGCGGGTGGAGTGGTTCCGGCTGGGTCACGCGGCGTGGCCTCGCTCCTGGTGCTGCCCGAGTTCCCGCTGCGCCTCCTGCTCGGCCGCCCTCTGCTCGGCACTGGGGTCCAGGCTGCCGGGCTCGGCCGCGAAAGCTTCGCCGCTACGGTCCATGGAAGCTTTGAAACCGGCCAGGAACCGCCGCTCCACCGCGGTCGCACGGTCAAGGGCGGCCGAGAGGATGTACTCCTGCATGCTGACCCCTGCCGCCTTGGCGGCTGCCGCGATGGCAGCGCGCTGCTCAGGGTCGGGGAAACGCAGGCTCATCGCTGTTTTGGAATCTGACATGGTATCCACGGTACCAGCGATACCAGGTGTGTGGCTCGGAACGTACTTTCCTTCGTGCGAGGCGGCTTCCGGCGCTATGGCCGGTCGGCGTAGGTGCCATGCCGCTGCGGCGGTGATCCGGTGCCCGAAAGACACAGCGCCGGGCGAGGGCCGGTGCCTGCGGGAGCGCCCGGCTGCTGAAGCAGAACGGACCGTGACCTCTGCAGCTGCGGATACCGGTCCGCGCATCAGGCGGGCTGCGGCAGGTCTCCCCCCTCCTTGACCGGAGCGAATAGCGAGTCCGCCTTCAGCGCCTTTGCGATCTTCTCGTTGGCCGCTTCCTCATGCCCGTCGACACATCCGTGGTACCGGCGGTGGATCACCTCCGTGGAGTTGCCGACGCGCCGACGCCGGCTCGTCGGGATCTGCCTCGATCGGGGTGTACTCGCTCATGCGTTGCACCAGTTCGCGGGCCGGGATCGCGAACACGTCCAGGCTTTGGAAGGTGACGCGGTCTGTCTGCGTCGATGGCCTTCCGAGCTCGACGGCTTCGAGCAGGTCTCGGGTGCAGTGGATGCTGATCATCAGTCCACTGGGACGGAAGACGTGCTGACCTGGTTGGTGGAATCCGAGATCGCGGAGAGATCGCGGAGCGAGTCGAGCGCCGTGGTGGCCGATTGCCGGGTCATGCCGATCCGCAACGGGCCGACGCCGATCGGTGGGGCAAGATCGAAGTCCATGCGGGCACGATCCCAAACAGGCATATCAACGAGTCACGGAGAGCCACCCGAGCCATCGGACGGGGGGACGGACGGGGTTGTCCTGTCTCAGATAAGTCCAGGCATGACAGGTCTCTGGACTGCAGTGCCCGGACTCGGTTGAGACGCCGAGAGCCGATGCGTCTCACTTTAAGCCCGGGCATTCGACTCTCGGAATCGTCCTGGTGCGCATGCAGGCGGCTGGAGGGGCGATCGTAGACTCGCGCGCCATGGAAGAGATCTTCAGGCTTGGAGAGATCAGCTGCCCATCGGGGGCCCTGGTCATCGTTGACGGCGGTCATCTGGGGTTGTGGAGCGGTGAGCGGTCGCCAGCGGAGATCGATCCTGCTCTGCTTGGCGTTGACGACCCGGTGATGGCTGCCGAAGTGCTCGACTCCGTCGACTTTGCCGTGGTCGGCCCGGACGCCTCGGCAGCGGCCCGCGGCTTCGACCGGCAGCCGGGTGCCACGCTCCACGACATCCCTGCCTCCCGGGTAGCGGAGCTTGAGAGGATGTTCGAAGAGCACTGCCGGGCCGCGGGCTTGGACGCCCGTCTGGAGGCGGTGCCGGGCCGCGAACCGCATGCCCAACGCGTGCGCCGGGCTGCCACTGAAGGCGGCGGCAGCTTCCTGATGTTCGGGGTGCCCGTCGTCGCAGTGGGCGGGGTGCCTCGTGACCGTCACCTGCCGGTGCTGGCTTCGCGGGTCGACTTCGGCGGCGGTGTCGGGCCGCGCTGGTCAGAGATATCGGTTCGGATGAGCGACGCCCCAACGGAGTCATCCGTGCTGCTGGGTGACATCGGCGTCGACTGGGCCCGGGTGCTCTTCGGCGATGCCGATGCCCTGAATGCCTGGCAGCACGACAAGCCTGTGGACGGTTTGGCCGACGTCGCGTTCTGGGGCGCTGCCGCAGAGGAAGCCGCCGCGATGTTCGCAGCACCGGAACTGGGTGAACCCGGCGAGGACGGTGTCCGCGGGTGGACTGGGCTGGCGGTGGCGGAGGCGATGGAGAAGGCTCGCGCTGTGCAGAGCTGGAAGGAGGAGACCGGGCGCCGCATGATGGTGGACTTCCGGCCCCATTCCCATCACTGGCAGGTCATGCGACAGATTCGCGGCTCTGAAGTCGAGGCCGGAACTGTGGATGTCGGCGACGCCCGACTGCTCTGCGCGATGACGAGCTGGGGCGACGGCTACTTCCCTGTGTCGGCCGACCTGGATGAGTCGGGCGCTGTGGTGGCGGTACGGGTGAACTTCTCCGACGCGACTGCGTAGCCGTCGACGTCGCGCGCGTCCACGGCACCCAGGTGCGCCTCACACTCGCTGCGGTCCCGGCCCACTGGAACCGTCCCGTTCTGAAGAGAGGACCGGACGTGGCTGCCCTGCTGGAGGCACAGGCCGATCGAGGCCGACAGCTCGGGCACCTGCCCCCTGGCCTGAGCACGCCACGTTCACGCGCGGATCGCACCGGGGCCGAGGACATCTGGCCCGACAGGCAGCGAGCCCGCGCCTGGTCCTCGGGCTGGAAAAGGCATGCACGACGGAACCCGTTGACATCCTCTCCGCCCTAAAGGACGGAGATTCCCGCCTGACTGCCGGATGGCCGGCTCGCCTTCGGGTGGGTTCCTGTTTCTTCGCGCTGTGCCGGGAGAAGTCCCGGTCTTACCCGCGCTCCGCAGGCTGACACTGCCAGTCCGGCAGCCTTCGCGACATTGACTGCCGCATTGATGTCCCGGTCAAGCCGCGCCCCGCAGGCCCCGCACGTCCACGTACGAATGTGCAGGGGCTTGGGGCCGTCCTTGACGCCGCAGGCCGAGCACACCTGGGACGTGGGCTCGAATCGGCCGATGCGGTGGAAAGTGCGCCCGTACAGGGCGGCCTTGTACTCCAACATCGTGGTGAACGCCGACCATCCGGCGTCGTGCACGGACTTCGCGAGGCGGGTACGGGCGAGTCCCTTGACCGCCAGGTCTTCCACTGCAACCGCTTGATTCTCGCGGATGATCTTCGTGGAGAGCTGGTGGTGGAACTCGCGCCGCGCATCGGCGGTCCGTGCGTGAGCACGCGCAACCCTGATCCGGGCCTTCGCCCGGTTCTTCGACCCCTTCGCCTTCCGGCTGAGATCCCGCTGCGCCTTCTTGAGCTTCTTCTCGGCCCGGCGCAGGAAGCGCGGGCTGTCGATCTTCGTGCTGTCCGAGAGGATCGCGAAGTGAGTCAGGCCCAGGTCGATGCCGACGACGTTGTTCGTGGCGGGAAGCATCTCGGAGTCGGTCTCGACCACGAACGACGCGAAGTAACGGCCCGCACTGTGCTTGACCACGGTCACCGTGGACGGAACCGACGGTAGGGAACGCGACCACTTCACGGCCAGGTCGCCGACCTTGGGGAGCCGGAGCTTTCCGCCGGTCGTGATCTTCCATCCGGCGTTGGCGGTGAACCGGACCGACTGCCGGTTGTCCTTGCGGGACTTGAACCGGGGCGCACCCATCGTGGGGCGCTTGCCCTTGAGGCCGTCGAAGAAGTTCTTGTAGGCGGTGTCCAGGTCCCGCAGGGACTGCTGCAACACGACCGATGACACCTCGGCGAGCCACGCACGCTCGGGAGTCTTCTTCGAGGCGGTGAGCTGCTTGGACAACTCCCCCGACGAGGCGAACGGCAGCCCGGCGGCCCGGGCGGCCTCACGAGCCCGAAGGCCATCGTTGAAGACAACCCGAGCACACCCGAACGCCCTCGCCAACGCCATGCGCTGACCGGCGCTCGGGTACACGCGGAAGCTGTACCGAAGCTGCATGTCCATCATTTTACCCTTTGGTTTATGTCACCACGATGGAATCCCAATCCCGACGTACGCACCGGCCGTCACGTCGTCTACCACCTGCACGTCCACTTGGTTTTCGTCACGAAGTACCGGCGCAAGGCCATGACCGACGCCATGCTGACGCGGTGCGAAGAGATCATGCGAGAGGTGTGCACGGACTTCGGGGCCGAACTGAAGCAGTTCAACGGTGAGGAAGACCACGTGCACCTGCTGGTGCACTACCCGCCGAAGGTCCAGCTCTCCAAGCTGGTCAACTCCCTCAAGGGCGTCTCGGCCCGGATGCTGCGCAAGGAGTACGACAGTCACGTCCGGCAGTACCTGTGGCAAGGACGCTTCTGGTCCGGCTCCTACTTCGCCGGGTCCTGCGGCGGTGCACCGCTGACCGTGGTCAAGCAGTACATCGAGAACCAGAAGCGCCCCATGGGCTGAGGCGAACACTGCGGACCCGTACCTCTGGTGCGGGTCAGAGCAGTTCTGAGATGGCCTTCACCCCGCCCTAAAGGGCAGAGCACTGACCAAGATCAAAGGTAGAACGGCCGCTGCCTGGGAAGACGCGAATTGATCTTCGTTGACGTCCCAGGGGAGGAAACATCACCATGGCCGTTCCCGCACGCGCCCGGCGTACCGCGCGCCGCTCCCGCCGGTTCGAACTCCGGGCGACGGCCCTCTACTTCGCCCTCCTCGCGGTCATCCTCGCTCTGGTGGGCGCGGCCGCCCGCACCGCGGCCGCGGCCGCGGTGCACCGTCCCGCCTGGGCTGTGGCGCTCGCCCTTGTGGGCGTCGGCGCCGTCATGGTCGGCTGCCGCGGGAAGCGCCGCATATCGGCGGCCAGGATCGCGCGCCGCGCGGCCGTAGCCCTGGACGAAGCCACGCAGACGGCGGTCGAAGCGCTCGACGCGGCGTCACCGGCTCCCGTCGTCGGCCTGGTTCCCGCCGGGGCCGGGGCCTGCGGTGGCCGTCTCGGCACGGATCCCACCGTCCTGCTTCCCGAGACCGTGCCCGAGGCGCCCGCGGTCACGGTGGAGATCGCCTATGAGGCCCTGGACCCGGACGAGTTCGAACAGGCGGTGGCCGAACTGTGCCGGCGCGACGGCTGTCTCGACGTGGACGTCGTGGGCGGGGCCGGGGACCTGGGCGCCGACGTCGTGGCGAGGACGCCCGACGGGCGCTCGCTTGTCATCCAGTGCAAGCGGTACTGCGACGGCAACCGGGTCGGCTCACAGGACCTGCAGCGCTTCGGCGGCACCTGCTTCACCGTTCACGGCGCCGATGTCGCCGTCGTGGTCACCACCAGTGACTTCACTGCCCCCGCGCTCGACTACGCAGAGCAGTGCGGCATCGTGTGCGTCGACGGTCCGCAACTGCGCCGCTGGCAGGAGGATGCGGGACCGCGGCCGTGGGAGGCGCAGCCGTCGGCGGCCTGAGGCGGGCCGCATTGGCGATTCGATCTCAGAGCCTGCTGAGTCCGAAGGAACTGCTGCCTGCGACGATGCGCTGGTGAGCTATGACCTTGCGGTGTGGGACGGCGACCGTCCACTTGACGAGGACCAAGCGGGCTCGACCTACGACGAGCTCTACGAGCGCTACCTGGAGTCGGACGATGTCGTCGTGCCTCCGGCGCCACGCATCGTGGCCTGTGTGGAAGCCCTCGTTGCGCGATACCCGGACGACAACGACCCCGGTCTGGTCGGCACCGCCGGTCATCGATGGGGCGTCGGGCCCGATCGTGTGCCCGGCCATGTCCTACGGCAAGGCTGAGGACGTGTCCGAGTACGCCGCTGCGCTGGCTCGTGAGCACGGACTCGTCTGCTTCGACCCGCAGGGAGAATGGCTCCGGCCGTGATCTGCCTGTTCGTTCAGTGGGCGGACCAGAGGTAGATGCCCGCGACGAGGAGGCCGGCGCGGCAGACCGTGGCGGTAGCCACGGTCCGGCCGGCCCCGCGGCTTTCCCGGCACCACCACAGCCCGCGAGCAACCGGCGCCGAGCCCGAGGTTGCGACCGGCTGAGCCGAGGGTGGTCATCGTCCACCCCAGGAGGACCAGACAAGGTACGCGGCCTCTACCGTCCGGCCGGGCGGGTACGGCGGCGGAGCAGCTCCAACCCTACGACGAGCAGCAGCTGCTCCCCGGAGGGCATGGGCAAGCTGCGTTACGTCGTGGAGCAGACCTTCGCCCTGCTCCACCCGTTCAAACGCCTCGCCGTCCGCTGGGAGCGCCGAACCGAACTCCACGACGCCTTCGTCTCCTTGGCCTGCGTCCTCGTCTGTTGGCGGCGGCTTCAAAAGCCCAGGAACGGCTGACCGGTGTCAGGGCAGGCCAGGGCCCCAGCGGGCCGCTTCGGAGCGTTGGTACTCTCCGCATCTCTGGCGCGAGGCGGGGGAGTTGATCGTGGGAGCAGAGCCGTCGAGTCCTCCGAGCCGCTGGTTCAGCGGAATTGGCTTTGGTGTCCTCTTCGGCGGGCTGACCGCAGTGGTGACCATTGCTGCGATTGGCAGGGCATGGGCTGCTTGTGACATCGGCAGCAACGCAGGAGCCAACGGCATGACTTTGTTGTTTCTTGCGCCTCTCATATGGATCGCCGCTGCGGTTCCATGGGTGGTCCTGCGCAACACCCTCGGAAGACGTCATCGCGGGACAGCCCTGACGGCAGGACTCGTCTTCACCTTGTGGTTCACCTGGTTCCTTGTCACATGGCTCGGGATGCCGGACTCCTACCCCGCCCCGTTCTGCCCGGGCAATGTCCCACCCTGGTGGCCGAGCTTCATCCCGGCATAACTTCGGCATGGCTTGTGAACGACCTGGGCACAGGCAGCGGCAACCTACTCAGCAGCGCCCCCGACCAGCCGCCTCACCCCAGCAAGATCGTGTCACGAGTTCTGAGGGTCTAAAGTCGGTGCCTGTTACAGCAAGTTGGGGCGCGGGGTGATACCCGCGAGAGGGAGGGGCCCGATGTCGCACGACGATGGAGAAGACCCGGCGCCGAGATCCGGCGCACTTACGTACGCGATGATGACGGCCGAGGCGCGGCGCCAGGCGGCGCTGCCCAGGCCCACGGCACGCAGGCGTCGAGAGGCGGACGTTCGCAAGGTGCGGTGGTGGCGGGTGCGGACGCTGCGGAGCATCTCGGGTCTGTCCACCCTGGTCACGGCGCTGGTTTTCGCGTGTCTCGTGTTGGCGATCTGCTTGCCGGTTGGCTCTTCGATGGTGCCTGATGCCTGGTACCCGCTTGTGGTGTCGGTGGGTCTGGCGCTCTACGGGGCCTACCGTCTTCGTGGAGTGCCTGGGACGACGGCCAGGACCCTGGCCAGCGCGGCCTGTGCGCCCGGCCCGGTGCCCAAGCGGTATGCCTTGGTGTACGACCCGCCCTGGGGCGGGATCGCCCAGCTGGTGTTGTTCCCGGCCGCCGGGGGCGACGACGTCCGGCCCGATGCGGTCTTGGAACTCATGCCCTTGCCACAGCCCTGGCTCCGGTTCCCTGGGGCGAGCAAGCTCCCGGCCGACCTGCCCGTGGAGCCCGCCGGCAAACCTCGAACTTCATGGCCCAAGGGATGGATTGCCGATGGGCGTCCCCTGGATCGACGGGCAGGCGTACTGGCCGAAGCGCTCCTACGGCCCCGATGACCTGATGGGACCGGAGGGCCGAACCCTGATCGCCCGACTGCTCGCGGACGCCACCGCGGAAGCGGACTCCATCGATTCGTGACCTCATCGCCCGGGCAGCTGTCCGGCGGGAACGATGGGCGTTGGTGGGGGCGAGGTGGTTGCGCCAGTGGACTCAGCGCTCTCAGAGGTCGTTTTCTCCCGTTGTTTCATCCCGGCATGTGCCGTTTGGTGTGCGGTGTCGGGTCGCGCCAGGAGATGGTGTTCTCGCCGGTTAGGCGGCGGCCCATGAGGTCGGTCATGGCGATGTGGATCATGGCTTCGGAGCGGGTGGGCAGGGTTTCGTAGTCGCGGGCCAGGCGGCGGTGGAGCATGAGCCAG
>NZ_JBHYXD010000120.1:0-25952 GCF_042751995.1 Streptomyces sp. NPDC059371
GGTGCGGCGCGTCAGGGGACACCCCGACGGTCAAGGTTAAGGGGCCACCACCGAACGGGTCAAAACACGCCCGACCCCCCCGGTGTGCCACCCGTCACCCCGCCCCCCCCCCCCCCCATCTCGCAATTCCGATGCAGAGGTGCTGTCGGCCGGATCGAAGAGGGATGCGGGTGACAGACCCTGCGCCACGCGCGAAAGCAGTGGCACCGCGCCGACGGAACGGAGGGCGCGAGCAGCCGTCGGTCAGAGCGCCCGGCTGTTGCACCCCATGTCGGAACCGAGATGGCTGTTCTGCGCGCCCGCGGCCCCTTCTCCGTTCAGCAGGTTACCGGCCAGGCCGGTGAGGGCGCCGACGCTGCCGAGCACCTCGATGTTCATGTCGTGCGAGCGGCACTCGACGCCCTGCGTGATGTCGATGCTGTCGCCGTCGTGGCCCGAATCGCCGTATGCGGAAGCGGTGTTGGCGCCGAAGGCGCTGACACTGCCGAGGAGGGCGCTCAGAAGAACCACCTTGTGCAACTTGCGCATGTGAAGCTCCTTGGAGGAAGTGCGGGTATCCGACCCGTTGAGTCAGGACCGCGGATGTCCGGCGGGCTGTCAGCCGAGTTGGGGAAGTCCCAGCTGTCCGACGGGAGGGGCCGCGATCTGCCCGAGGGCGACCGGAGCCAGTTCCGGTGCGCTCGCGGGAGTGATCGTCGGGTTGACGAGCGGGTTCACCTGAGGGTTGAGCTGCGGGTTCACCTGGGGGGCGACCGTCATCGGGGGCTCTGCGCCGAGTACCGGGGGTACCGCTACCTGCGGGGCCACTTGCGGCATGACCTGTGGCATGACCTGCGGTACGACCTGTGCGGGTGCGGCCTGTACCGGCTGCGCGGGTGCGGCCTGCGCGAACTGTGCGGGTGCGGCCTGTACCGGCTGTGCGGGCGCGGCCTGCGCGAACTGTTGCGGGTTCTGCGAGCTGGAGGCTTGGGCCGTTCCCTGTGATGAGGCCGAGGCCGAGGCGAATCCGGTCTGCTGTCGCCCTGACGGGGCGGCCTGTGGAGCTGGTTGGGGAGCCGCGATCGGAGCAGCCGACTGATCCGGAACCGACGCCGGGGTGGTACTGAGGCGCCCCTCCGGTGAGTCGGCATAGCTGCCGCTGGCGCCGATGCCGGCCAAACCGCTGGCCGCTGCGACGACGAGCGCGGCCTTGTGAAGCTTCCGCATGAAACCCTCGGCCCTTCGTTACCTGATAAGTGAGTCCATTGCATTCAATGCGGTCACGCGTGCAGTTGGTGCGTCACTCGCATCGCGCCGGAGGCTACGGTTGTCTCGAGGAGCACGCGGACTTCGTATCGGAGCCGGCAGCGGATCCTCCACCTGTCCACGGTTTACGGTCGCTGCCCGCACCTCCGGGGAACGAGGTTTCGGCGCCGTGGTCACGGCAATCGCCGTGTCGTCACCCATTTGCCGTCAGCCGGCCCGGGTGACACGGCTCGCACGCCACATCAAACGGGTGACCACACCCCCGCACCCGTTTCGAGGCCGTGCTCACTTCGTTCCCCACGGGGCGATAGGGATGGTCCATCGCGGCCGAATGGAGCAGAGGGACAGCGAAGACTGCGCTGCCCCATCGGCACATCAGCTTCCGTGCACAGGTCAATTGAAGAGCCGAGGAAACTCATGCGTACGCTTCACAAGATCGCGCTCGTCGCCGCAGCGGCCGGCAGCCTGTCCGGCGTCGGCGCCGGATCAAGCTTCGCCGTCACCCAGTCCGCCCCCAACGGCGTTGCACCGCACCCGGTTTCGCAGCCCGACGCCCAGGCGGCCTCCGCGTCTTCCGCTCAGGCGACCACGCAGGGCTACGGCGCGCCGGCTCCGCAGCAGATGGCCGCGTCGCGTGGCACTCAGGTTTCCCCGCAGGTCAACCCGCAGCTCAATCCGCAGCTCAGCCCGCGGCTCTCTCCCGAAGCGCCGCGGAGGCAGCAGAGCGCTTCGGCGGGGCAGGCCAACCTGTTCCGGCCGTACCAGGAGTGCAGCCCGCAGACCCTGCTCGACGCGAACGTCCCGGTTGCCCTGCTCGCCGCGGCCCAGACCCGGGGCGTCGAATGCACCCAGGCCAACAGTCAGACGAATTCATTCGCCAACGTGCAGCAGCACTGACGGACGACCACGTCGATTCCGGGTACGGGATCGAATCGCCCTGAGATACGGCGCTCGGTGCTTTCTCGGCGACATGAAGTCAGCGTGTTGTTGTCCCATTCAAGGCTTTTGTCGCTATTGTTCTGCCTGTAACCGCGATCTACCCACAGATCGCAAAGAAACTCACCCCCACACGGAGATGAAATGCGCAAGCTTCGCAACGTCGCGGTCCTGGTCGCTGCCATCGGCAGCATCGGACTCGTAGGCGGCACGGCCTACGCCGGCGGTCACGGCGAGGGCGGCGGCGGCGACCAGTTCAGCGTCTCGCAGAGCTCCAGCTGCAAGTCGCACGACCTGAACCTCGACGTCCTCGGCGAGGTCGGCGTGCTGAACGGCCTGCTGGGCAACGCCCTCAACGGCGAAGGCAACCCGGGCGCCCAGTCCACCAAGCTCGGCTCCACCAACGACTGCAGCAACAGCGCCTTCTGAAGTCCCCTCAAGCATAAAAACGCTTAACCATGAACGGTCCCGGCACTGGGCCTCAGGCAACGTGCCGGGACCTTTCACGTGCGCCAAACCACTTCCGAGGCGGCACAGCGTGGCGCCGGCCCCTTCCGGGCATTCCGCTTTGGCGCCGTTGAGTCCTTCGCGTCACCTGGAGGCGATCCCTCGCAGATCGCATTCGCCTCACTTCTTCTGGAGATGACATGCGCAAGCTCCGTACGGCCGCCGTCCTGATGGCCGTCCTCGGAAACGTCGGGCTTCTGGGCGCCAGCGTCGCCCACGCGGATCAGGGCTGGGACAGGGGCGACAGCCTCAAGGTCTCGCAGCACAGCGCCTGCCAGTCGCACGACCTGAACCTCGATGTCCTCGGTGAGGTCGGCATCGGCAACGGACTGGGCGGCAACCTGCTGGGCGGCGAGGGCGACCCGGGAGCCCAGAAGACTTCGCTGGGCTCAACCCAGGGCTGCAGCAACACGTTTGGCGGCTGAGTCCTGGTTCCGAACACGGCAACGGCCTTCGCCTGATCCTGTGCTCCGCCTGGAAGCATGGGGTCAACGCGAAGGCCGTTGCCGTGAGGCAGTCGCACCACGGCGGCCGTGCCGTCCCCGTAGCTCCAGGGGCAGGTCCGCGAGCAGGAGGACCAGGCAGGTCGCGTCGTAGCCGGCATCGAAGACGACCGGCAAACGAAATGCTGGTCCGGGAACCTTCCCCGGACCAGCATTTTCCTTGAGCGCTCAGTTGCCGAAGTGCGGCTTCTTGAACCCCTTAGGCAGCTCGGCCGTGTTGGAGCAGTCCACAACCGGCCCCACTTTGACAGGTTCGCTTCCCTGGAGTTGGTCCTGCTGCGTGAGCACGTTCGGCCGGTCTGTTGTCGAGCACTGCTGGTCCTGCTTGATGACGTGCGTGCCGTCCTTGTCGGTGTACGTCTCGTTCTTCTGAACGCACACGACGTCCTTCTGCGCGGCGGCGGGGCAGGCGCCTAGGTTTCCCAAAGCGTGTGCGTGCGTAGCACCGAGACAAATGGCGGCGAGGCTTCCGGCGAATGCTGCGACAACCGCAGACTTCTGCGAAAAGAGCATGCGTTGCATTCCTTTGTGATGAAGAATCGGATAGTCCTTTATTGACCGGCGTTGCCCGCGCCGAGAAAGTCGAGTAATTGAATACTCGTCCGCCGGCAGGATGGTTGTAGCCCGGACGCGAACTCGGCGTCCGGGCTACCTGCACCACGGGGTATCACTCAGCGCACCGCTCGGTCCGTATCCCCGACGCTGAGTGAAGCCGCGGCGGGCCTTGACCCGGAGCCCTGACTCTCAGGCGTCGTCACCCTGCTCCTGCTCCTGGGGCTGAGCCTGCTCCTGGGGCTGGACCTGCTCCTGGGGCTGAGCCTGCTCCTGGGGCTGGACCTGCTCCTGGGGCTGGACCTGCTCCTGGGGCTGAGCCTGCTCCTGGGGCTGAGCCTGCTCCTGCGGCTGAGCCTGCTCCTGCGGCTGGACCTGCTCCTGGGGCTGGACCTGCTCCTGGGGCTGAGCCTGCTCCTGGGGCTGAGCCTGCTCCTGGGGCTGAGCCTGCTCCTGGGGCTGAGCCTGCTCCTGCGGCTGGACCTGCTCCTGGGGCTGGACCTGCTCCTGCGGCTGGACCTGCTCCTGGGGCTGGACCTGCTCCTGGGGCTGGACCTGCTCCTGGGGCTGAGCCTGCTCCTGGGGCTGAGCCTGCTCCTGGGGCTGAGCCTGCACCTGGGGCTGGACCTGCTCCTGCGCCTGCTTCTGCTCCTGCGGCTGGACCTGCTCCTGGGGCTGAGCCTGCGGCACGAAGTAGTAGCCGCCCCCGATGGCCACGGCGCTGGCAGACGAGTTGGCGACGGCCGGGACCGGTACCGGCACGGCGTCGGTACCGTCGGCGAAGCTGATGCCGGCGCCGAGGGCGGACAGCCCCGCGACGGCCGCCGCTACGACCATGGCGCGCTGAAACTTACGCATAGATGACCCTTTCCTGATCCAGGCATACCGCCTGGAATGACCACTTAACGTAACGTTTGCATGCTGCGTGTGATCAATCGCGGATTTGCGCCCCATGTCGCGCTGAAGCCTCATACGGGGTATAGGGCCAAATGACGCCGGTGGGGCGAGGTTCGGCCGTCGCGCGCTTCACGGGTGGGAGGTCGGGCGGTTCGCGCTACCTGTCGATCTGCCGAGGCGCTCCGGACGTGCCGGACGAGCAGGTCATCCGAGGGCCGATCTCTGTCGTGCCGTTGCCCACGGCGGCGGGCAGCGTTACGGGTTGCACCTGCATGCAGGTCTCCTGATGGGGAGGGGTGCCGCGCCCGGCGGTCCCGCCTTCGATGTGCTGCACGCAGATGACGTCCCCTTGGGGAGTCCGAGTGCAGCCTGCCGGGTCTCCCGCGGCGTGCGCGTACGTGATGCCCGTGGACGCCACGGCGAGGCCGCCGATGAACACCGAGAGGGCCGCGATCTTTTTCCTGCTGAACATATGGTGCGTGTCCTTAGTACGGGCGCCGCGGGCACCGCTCCCCCACGATCGGCCGCGCCGCAGGCGTGGTCTGCGAATCTGAGCCTTTTCCAACTTTGCTCGTCGGCCGGACAGTTGGCCTGACAGGCGGATGAAGCCGCTGGTGATGGTGCGCGTGCGGGGTGTGGCCGAGGTCGAGGCGGTCGGCTGTCTGCGTTCGATCCCTTCGGGTTGACCCGAAGGGATCCCGTACCGACCGTCGCGATGTTGACGTCGCTGACCTCAGCGGGTGAAGGCGTGGTTGAACTGGCCGCAGGTGGTGTCCCGGGTCTGGCCGAGGCCGAGCACTCCGATCGGGATGTTGTTCTCCAGCACCGTCTGCGGGCTGCACTCCTGGTACGGGCGGTAGAGGTCCAGCACCCGCGGTCCGTTGTCATGGGTGTCGGCGACAGCCGTTCCGGCACCGACGGCGGTCAGGCCACCGGCCGCTACCGCTGCTGCGAACACGACCTGCTGAAACTTACGCATGGAACCCTCGGTTCTCCATCACTTACACGTGACGGCTCGTTGCCTAGCGTGACGGCGTGAACACTAGCAGTAGCGTCGGGATGGTCGACGCGCGAAGGTCCTACGTGTTCGACGGGGGAGGGGCCCGGTGTTGACGCCAACTGGCTCTGCGGAAAGACGCTTTGCTGTTCGGCATACGGTATGGGCGCACCGCGGACGAGGGTCCGGCACCGCACACCGTCGCATCAACCCAAGCGCTCGGAGCGAGAGTTAGGGCTCGCGCACATCCACCAGGGTGCCGCCCGCGTGCGCGATCAGGTTCTCCGGGTCCATCGGGAAGACGGTGAACGGCGTGCCCGCCGAGGTCCACACCGTGTCGTGGCCGAGCAGTGAACGGTCCACGAGGACACGGATCTTCGTGCGGTGCCCGAAGGGCGGTACGGCGCCGGGCCCGTATCCGGTCGACTCCCGTACGAGGAGGCCCCCGGCCCGGGTGAGCTTCGCGGCGCCCAGTTCCCTCCGTACGAGTTCCATGCCCACGTGCGCCGAGCCGTCCAGCAGGACCAGCACCGGAGCCCCGTCCGCCGCGAAGAACAGCGACTTGCAGATCTGGCTCGGCTCGCAGCCGATCGCCGCGGCGGCCTCGGCTGTGGTGCGGGCCGTGTCCGGGAAGCGCCGGACCCGCCCGATCACCTCGGCGAGGCCCAGCTCGCGCAGGGCCTCGGCGAAACGGGGGTCGGTGTCGCTCACGGCGGAGGGCCGGCCCTTGTCGGCGTTCTCATCGGTGACGTTCATGCACGGCACGCTAGTGGTCGGTGTACATCCCACGCGACCGAGCCCCGGAGGCCGCCCGGCCGCTCGCTCGGCCGGCGAGGCGAGAGGCATCGCCGCGCTCTTTGACTCCCGTCCGCTCCGGGGCAGTTGCACCCCTGGGGCGGCGCGGCCGTGCCTCGGGTTGATCCGCGGGGGCCGGGAGCGCTTCCCGGAGCCGGAGCCGGAGCCGCAACCCGGAGCCGGAATCGGACAGCAGGTGTCAGCCGCCGCTGCCCGCCTTCAGGAGGGCTGCCACGATCGGGCCCGCCGTGCTGCCGCCGTGGCCGCCCTGCTGGACGACGCCGGCTCCCGCCAGGTCGCCCTTCCACGCGGTGAACCAGCCGTTGGGCTGCTTCTGGTTGTCGACCTCGGCGGAGCCGGTCTTGGCGCCGTAGTCGGGGCCGAGACCTGCCATGGCCTCGGCGGCGGTGCCGGCGGCGGCCGTGTACTGCATGACCTCGCGGAGCTGGGCGAGCGTGGTCGCGGACATCGTGCGGGACGCCTTGGCCAGCGTGCGGTGGTCGACCGACGGGGCGACCAGGTAGGGCTGGTGGAAGGTGCCGGACTGGACCGTGGAGGCGACCGACGCCATGTTCAGCGGGTTCATGCGGACCCCGCCCTGGCCCATCAGCTCGGCGGCCATCTGCGCGGCACTCTGCACCGGCACCGAGCCGTCCGCCGAGGGCACCCCGATGGCCCAGTTGTTCAGGCCCAGGCCGAAGACCTGCTGGGCCTGCTTGGTGAGGTCGTCGTCCTTCAGCTTCTTGGCCTGGGTGATGAAGGCCGTGTTGCAGGACCGCGCGAAGCTCGCCTTGAACGTGCCGTTCTTGATCTCGAAATCGTCGTCGTTGTGGAACTTCCAGCCGCCGTACGTCGCCGTCTTGGGGCAGGGGTGCGGCTTGTCGGGGGAGGCGAGACCCTTCTCGAACAGCATCGACGCCGTGATGACCTTCATCGTGGAGCCGGGCGCGAGGGAACCCTGGAAGGCGGTGTTGAAGCCGTGGCCGCTGTTCGCGACGGCGAGGATCTCGCCCGTCGAGGGGCGCATCAGAACCACGGACGCCTTCGGCTTGGCGGCCACCAGGCGTTCGGCCTCCGCCTGGAGGGTCGGGCTGAGCGTCGTCCGGACCTTGCCCGGCGTGCCCGCGCTGAGCGTCACCAGGGTCTTGTCGGGGGTCTTCTGGGCGCCCTTGGCCGCGGCCTTGCGGACCACGCGCAGCTCGATGCCGGCCTTGCCTCCGGCCGTCTTGCCGAACTTCTCGCGCAGCCCGTCGAGGACCGTGCCCAGGGAGGGGTACTTGGCGGCGGTCAGCTCACCGCCGTGCCGGTCGATGGCGGTGATCGGCGGCGTCCCGGCATCGCCGGTCACCAGCCGGTCGCCGTCCTGGAGGTCCGGGTGGACCACGGACGGCTTCCAGCCGACCAGCGCCACGCCGTCCTTCGCCCGCCGTACGACCGTCAGCTTCGAGGTGTACGACAGCGGCTTGGTCATGCCCTTGTAGGTGACGGTGGCCTTGACGGTGAAGGGGATCTCGGCGCCCGAGCGCTTGCCGCCGGTCACGGTCACGCCGCTGATGTGGGCGTCCTTGCCGAAGCCGGTCAGCGTGGTGGTGGCGGCGGCCGAGTCGTCGGTCGCCGCGGCCGCCCGGGTGACATCGCCGCTCTGCCAGGCCTTCAGGAAGGTGGTGGACGCCATGCTGATCTCGGCGGCCGACAGCGGGCCCGTCTTGACGGCCTTGCGGGTGGTGGCCGTGGTCCCCTCGTCGGCCGACGCCCCGCTGCCGTAGAGGCTGTAGGCACCCAGCGCTCCGCCGACGACGGCGACGGCGATCACCCCGCCGAGCACGGCGGGCTGCTTCGTCTTCGGTCTCTCGGCGACGCGCCTTCTCTTGCCCACTGTTCTGTGCCCTCCGCCGTCCCCTGGTGCCCCGTGGTGCCCTGTGATGCCCCTGCGCCTCTCGCTCCTCAACGAGAGGCACCACCCTAGGGTCCCGTCCTGTGCGGAGCGACTTCAGCCGCCCGTTCGTAGCACAGCTGCGACGATGGGGCCGGCCGCCTGCCCGCCGTGACCGCCCTCCTGGGTCATGGCGGCGGCCGCGACGTCGTTGCGGTAACCGGTGAACCAGCTGTTGGACTTCGCCTGGCCGTCGACCTCTGCGGAGCCGGTCTTGGCCCCGATGCTGCCGCCGAGTGTGCTCATCACCGGGGCCGCGGTGCCGCTGACGGCCGTGCGGTTCATCATCGTGCGGAGCTGGGCGACCGTACCGGCGGACAGGCCCTTCGCGGTGGCCAGTTCACGGTCGTCGAGGGAGCGCGGCACGATGACGGGCTGCCGGAAGACGCCCGTCATCGCGGTGGCGGTCACCGACGCCATGTTCAGCGGATTCATCTGGACCTGGCCCTGGCCGATCATGTTGGCCGCCGTGTCCGGGCCGCCGGATGCGGGCACCGAGCCGTCGAAGGACTCGATGCCCGTCTTCCAGTTGTTCTGCCCGAGTCCGAAGCGCTGCTGGGCCTCGTTGGTGAGGGAGTCGACCTTCACCGAGTCCGCGTAGTTCACGAAGGCGGTGTTGCACGAGCGGGAGAAGCTGTCGGAGAGCGTGGCGTTCTCCTGCGGCTGCATGCCCTTGAGGTTGTGGAAGGTCTGGCTCTGCCAGACCCCGGTGTCCGTGCAGGGCGCGGGGCCGTTGGCCGTCGTGATGCCGTTGTCGATGAGGGTCGCCGCGCTGATGATCTTCATCGTGGAGCCGGGCGCGAGTTTGCCGAGGAAGGCCGCGTTGAAGCCGTCCGACCGGTGGTTGGCGACGGCGAGGACCTCTCCGGTGCTGGGCTTCACCGCCACCACGGAGGACTCGGCGTACTGCGTGACCGCCTTCTCGGCGGCGGCCTGCGTGCTCGCGCTGAGTGTCGTACGGACCTTGCCCGCCCGTCCCTCGGCGAGCGTGACCAGGGTCGTGTCGCCGCTGTTCTCACCGCCGTGCCGGATCGACAGCTCGACACCGGGGGTGCCGCCCGCCGTGTCGCCGTACTTCTCCCGGAGCGCGTCCAGGATCGGTCCCAGGGACGGGTACTTCTCCTTCGTCAGGACAACGTTGTTCCGGTCCACGGCCTCGATCGCCGGGCTCGCCGACTCGCCCGTGACCAGGGTGTCGCCGTCCTTCAGCTCCGGGTGGACGACGGACGGCTTCCAGCCGACCAGGGCCTTCCCGGTGGTCTCACCGCGTACGACGGTCAGTTCGGAGTCGTACGCGAACGGCTTGCTCTTCCCGTCGTACGACACCGTCGCCTTGACGGAGAACGGGACCCGCGCCCCGGACGCGGCACCCGGGGTGATCTTCACGTCGGTCAGATGCGCGTCGTCGCGGTAGCCGGCGAGCAGCCCCTCGGCGCTCGACGCGTAGTTCGTCAACGCGGCCGCCTCGGCCGCGTCGCCCTTCTCCCAGGCCGCGAAGAACGCGCGGCTGGTCTCCTTGACCTCGGCGCCGCTCGGCGGCCCGGTCTTCACCGCCGCGGGCCCGCCGGCTCCCGTGCCGCCGTCCCCGCTGATCGCCGTCACCACGTTGTAGGCGCCGTACCCGGCGCCGCCCACCATCACCGCGAACACGCCGCCTATGACGGCGGCCCTGGCCCCCTTGCGCATCGCGCGACCCCTCCCCGTGACCCCTCCTCCGAACTTCTGAACGCGTTCAGAAAAGTCGGTGCACCCTGCACTCTAGGCGCGGGCGGGGCTGGTGGTGCAGACCTTCGCCGAATCGTTAGCCACAAAAACGGACGCATCCGTGAACACCGTTCATGGATGCGTCTCGATACTTCTTTTCGGTCAGTCAGGTCGCCCCGGCCCTCCATATCCAGCCACATCCGTGACCACCCGGATCGGACGCCCGGGGCCGGTGCGGCCCTACCGGTCGGTCAGGTCGACCAGCAGATCGCAGTGCGGGTCGTCCGGGGCCGGCCGTTGGTACTGCTCCTCCCCGAGGAGGGAGGGCACGGAGGCGATCAGCGCGGTGTGCGGTGTCTCGGTCAGGCGGATGTCGGCGCCGATGATGCCGGGCCGGTCGGGACGCTGCACGTACAGGCGCAACAGGTGCTCGCCGTGCATCAGGAAGCCGATCAGGAAGGGGTTCTCGTCGTCCCCGGGGTCGGACAGTGCGCGCACGACGGTGAGCGCCCTGCCCTGTTCGGGCTCCGGGTCCGGGGTGATCTCCTCCGGGCGCAGCCGGATGAGCGTCATCCCCATGACCTCGTCGACATCGCCACTGCTGTAGATCTGGGGTCCGGTCAGGACGGTGCGCAGCAGGCCGGGGATCCGGTAAGGGGTCACCGTGTCGTTGGGGATCTCGTAGAGCAGGTCCATGACGTGCTCGCCCTCTCCGGCACGGATGGCGACCCGTACGGCGCCGGGCGCGGGCAGGACGCCGCGCAGGCGGCAGTGCGCGGCGACCGGGGCGTTCAAGTAGGACAGCAGGCGGCGGGTGGCGTCCGCCTGCTGTTCGCGGTCTTCCGGGTCTGCCTGGTCGGCTAGACCCACGTATCCAGCCACATCCGGGATCGCCACTGCTCGATCGGGATGGCGGTGCCCGTGTACAGGGGCCAGAAGTAGATGAAGTTCCAGAGGATCAGGAGGACCAGGACGCCGGCTCCGGCCGCGCCGATCACCCGGCGGCGTTCTCCGGAGCCGGGTGGGCCGAGGATCGCGCCGATCATCATCGTCACGGCGAGACACAGGAACGGGACGAAGACGACGGCGTAGAAGAAGAAGATCGTGCGCTCCTGGTACATGAACCAGGGGAGATAGCCGGCCGCGATGCCGCAGGCGATGGCTCCCGCCCGCCAGTCGCGGCGGAAGGCCCAGCGCCACAGCACGTACAGGACCGCGAAGCAGGCGGCCCACCACAGCAGGGGCGTGCCGAGCGCCAGCACCTCGCGGGCGCACTTGCCGCCCGCGTCCGAGGGGCAGCCGTCCTTGCCGGGCAGCGGGGACTCGTAGAAGTACGAGACCGGGCGGCCCGCGACGATCCAGCTCCACGGGTTGGACTGGTAGGTGTGCGGCGACGACAGCCCGACGTGGAACTTGTAGACCTCGTGCTCGTAGTGCCACAGGCTGCGCAGCCAGTCCGGGAGGAAGGTCCAGTTGCCGCCCCTGCCGTCCGTCACGGCCCAGTTGCGGAAGTAGCCGCCCTTGCCGTTGTCCGGCGACAGGATCCAGCCGGTCCAGGAGACCAGGTACACCGCCAGAGCGACCGGGACCGTCGCCAGGAACGTGATGCCGGTGTCGTGCTTGAGGGCCGCCACGTAGGGGCTGCGGGCGCCCGCGACCCGGCGCGAGGCCACGTCCCACAGGACCGCCATCACACAGAACGCGGCGAGGATGTACAGCCCGTTCCACTTGGTGCCGATGGCCAGGCCCAGCATCAGGCCCGCCGCCCAGCGCCAGGGCCGCCAACCGAGACGGGTCGTCTCGGCGATGTGGGCGTCGGGGCGGACGAAACCGTTCTCGTCGGCCGGCAGCGCCGCCGCCAGTCCGGCCCGCGCCCTGTCCCGGTCCACGACCAGACAGCCGAAGGCCGCCAGCACGAAGAACATCAGCACACCGTCGAGCAGCGAGGTGCGGCTCATCACGAAGTGCAGACCGTCCACCGCCATCAGCAGACCCGCGAGGCAGCCGAGGAACGTCGAACGGAACAGCCGGCGCCCGATCCGGCACAGCAGCAGCACCGACAGCGTGCCGAGCAGCGCCGTCATGAAACGCCAGCCGAAGGGGTTGAAACCGAACATCCACTCGCCGAGCCCGATGACGTACTTGCCGATCGGCGGGTGCACGACATAGGCGGCGTCGGCCGGGACCTTCACATGCCCGTTGCTCCGGAGGATCAGATCATTGGCGTCCTTCGTCCAGTTGACCTCGTAGCCGCGGTGGAAGAGCGCCCAGGCGTCCTTCGCGTAGTACGTCTCGTCGAATATCACCGCCTTCGGGCTGCCCAGGTTCCAGAACCGCAGCAACCCGGCGAGCAGGGTCACCAGGAGCGGGCCCACCCAGCCCGCCCAGCGGTTGAAACGGTCGGCGACCCCCTGACGCAGCCCGAGCGCGGCCCAGATCCCCGGGCCTGGCTGGGCATACGGCGGTACGAGCCGGTCGCGCACATCACTTCGGGGCGGCGCCGTGTAGCCGAATCGGCGCAGCCGCTGCTGCCACGACGGCCGCCGAGCGTCGGCGGCCTGGCCCTGCCCCTGCCGGGTGTCCGTGGAGGACGCGGTACTGGTCACCGCGCCATCGTAGGGAACAGGTCTGTGGGAGTCCCGTGCCTGGGCCCCTTCCGGTCGGATGAGCTTGTCGGGCCGCGCCCCTGCGAGGATGGGACCGTGACAGGAATCCTTGTGTTGGCAGGCACTCCCATCGGCGACATCTCGGACGCGCCGCCACGGCTCGCCGCCGAACTGACCGGGGCCGATGTCGTCGCCGCCGAGGACACCCGCAGGCTGCGCCGGCTCACCCAGGCCCTCGGGATCCAGCCGACGGGGCGGATCGTGTCGTACTTCGAGGGGAACGAGGCCGCCCGGACCCCGGAACTCGTCGAGGCGCTCGTCGGCGGGGCGCGGGTCCTGCTCGTGACCGACGCCGGGATGCCGTCCGTGTCGGACCCCGGCTACCGGCTGGTCGCGGCCGCGGTCGAGAAGGACATCAAGGTCACCGCCGTCCCCGGCCCCTCCGCCGTGCTCACCGCGCTCGCGCTGTCCGGCCTGCCCGTCGACCGCTTCTGCTTCGAGGGCTTCCTGCCCAGGAAGGCCGGCGAGCGGCTGTCCCGGCTGCGGGAGGTCGCCGAGGAGCGCCGCACGCTCGTCTACTTCGAGGCGCCCCACCGGCTGGACGACACCCTGGCCGCCATGGCGGAGGTCTTCGGCACCCAGCGGCGCGCCGCCGTCTGCCGCGAACTGACCAAGACGTACGAGGAGATCAAGCGCGGCCCGCTGGGCGAGCTGGCCGCCTGGGCCGCCGAGGGGGTCCGCGGGGAGATCACCGTCGTCGTCGAGGGCGCCCCCGAGAAGGGCGCCGAGGAGCTGGACGCCGCCGAGCTGGTGCGCAGGGTGCGGGTGCGCGAGGAGGCGGGGGAGCGGCGCAAGGAGGCCATCGCCGCCGTCGCCGCCGAAGCGGGGATTCCCAAGCGGGACGTCTTCGATGCGGTCGTGGCGGCAAAGAACGCCGAACGAAGCGGCCCATAGAAGGGCAAAGGACTATCGTGAAAAGCAAAGATCAGGCCGTGTGACAGGAGCCTTCCGACAAGGAAAGGCCAAAACGACTCCAACACTCGACAGGCCGGATGCGTTCGCGCCGGGAGAGGCGTCCACTGGACGAAGGGACGCACCCGTCCCTCGCCTCCGGCGAACCGGATGGGATTCCGGGGGAATTCCACCGACGGGGGTGCTTGTCCAGCGGACAAGAGGAGCGGCTGGTATGAGTGAGACCACAGGACGGACCGGCGGCAGCGCCGCCGGTCAGGTCACCGAACAGACCAGGCATCGCGGCACGGCGACGGCCGTCGTTCACGAGTCGTATTCCTTCGCCTGCATGCGCTGCGGGCACGGCTGGGAGCAGTCGTACGAGATCGAGCACCACCGCGACACGGAAGGCTCCGAGTACGTCGTGTACGTGGCGGGCGGCGAGGTCGTGCCGTCGCCGCTCAGCCGGCCCACCTGCCTGAACTGCGACAGCCACGTGGTGCGCATCATGCGCGCCGGTCAGGTGTCCTTCGTCCTCGACTCGATGCGCTCCGCGACACACCGCCCGCGCAAGCCCGTGCCGCCGCGCCGGTCCGGGGACGCCGCCGAGACCGCGGAGGGCGAGACCCGGCCCGGGGCCTCCTCCGACACCCCGCAGGAGCCGCGCCACTGGCACCTGTCGGACCTGCTGCACCCGTTCCAGCACCGCCGGGCGGGCTGACCCCGGCGGACGGGGCCCCCGGGACGGCCTGCCCGCTCCCGGGCGGGACCCCCCCGGGACGGTTGCCCGCCTCCGGCGGAGAACCAGGACGGCCTGCCCGCTCCCCGCGAGGTGAGGCCGGGCATGCCCCCTTCGTAGGATCGGGGCATGCCTTCCGCCTCCTCCGCCTCCGACAAGAACGCCGCACCGCCGCTCCCCGAGCCCCTGCGCGTTCCCGTGGCCGACTCGCACACCCACCTCGACATGCAGTCCGGCACGGTCGAGGACGCCCTCGCCAAGGCCGCCTCCGTCGGCGTGACGACGGTCGTCCAGGTCGGCTGCGACGTGAAGGGCTCCCGCTGGGCGGCCGAGACGGCCGCCACGCACGACGCCGTCCACGCCTCCGTCGCCCTGCACCCGAACGAGGCACCCCGCATCGTGCTCGGCGACCCTGGGGGCACCTCCCAGCCCCCTGGGGCTGGGGGAGGAGGGTCGAGGCAGGGCGCGCGGGTACCGGGCGGCGACGCGGCGCTGGACGAGGCACTCGCCGAGATCGACCGGCTCGCCGCACTGCCGCACGTGAAGGGCGTCGGCGAGACGGGCCTCGACCACTTCCGCACCGGGCCGGAGGGCAAGGAGGCGCAGGAGCGCTCCTTCCGCGCCCACATCGAGATCGCCAAGCGGCACGGCAAGGCCCTGGTCATCCACGACCGCGACGCCCACGCCGACGTGCTGCGCGTCCTCGCGGAGGAGGGCGCCCCCGAGCGGACCGTCTTCCACTGCTACTCCGGCGACGCCGAGATGGCCGAGGTCTGCGCCCGCGCCGGATACTTCATGTCCTTCGCCGGCAACATGACCTTCAAGAACGCCCAGCCGCTGCGCGACGCGCTGGCCGTGGCCCCGCTCGAACTCGTCCTCGTCGAGACCGACGCGCCCTTCCTGACCCCCGCGCCGTACCGCGGACGGCCGAACGCTCCGTATCTCATTCCGGTCACGGTGCGCGCCATGGCCGCGGTGCGGGGGATCGACGAGGACACGCTGGCGACCTCGATCTCCGCCAACACCGCGCGCGCGTTTGACTACTGATCCGTAACGGTTCCGGGGGTTCTTCCCGGCCGCTCCGGGGTCCCCGGCGAGGGAATGTCGCGACACAGCGTAGCCGTGTTGCTTGGGAGAGTGACGATCGCTCCGCTAGGTTCTGGTCGCCCGATCCGGACCCTGGAGCGTGTCGTCGTGAGCAGCTCGCGGTACGAGCCGTACGAGACGTACGGACCGAACGGTGGCCCCGAGGCCACCACCGTCGTCACCGGCGCCGCCGCCGTGGCGGCCGCCGTGGCCGGTGCGCCCACCGTGGCGGCCCCGCTCGGCATGGCCGGCCCGCCTGGCCCCGGAGTGTTCGGACCGCCGGGAGTGTTCGGCACGGCCGACGCGTCCGCCGGACCCGGGTCGGCCGGTGCGACGCCGGCCGACCCGGAGGGGTACCGCGGTCACGCGGAGTACCGGGGGTACGAGGCGGGGGCGTACGCCGGACACCAGGCGTACGCCGGCCATGAGGGATACCCCGGTCATCCCGACCAGGCCTACCCCGGTCATCCCGACCATGAGGCCTACCCCGACCATGAGGCCTACCCCGGTCATGAGGGCCACCCTGGCCACCTCGGCCACGAGGGCCACCCCGGCCATGTGGGCCACACCGGCCACACCGGCCACCTCGGCCACGTCGGCCACGTCGGCCACGTCGGCCACGTCGGCCACGTGGGCCACGAGGGCCACGTGGGCCACGAGGGCCACGAGGGCCACGTGGGCCACGAGGGCCACGTGGGCCACGTGGGCTACGAGGGCCACCTCGGCCACCCCGGCCACGTGGGCCACCCCGGCCGCGAGGGCCACCCCGGCCGCGAAGGACACCTCGGCCACGAGGCCCTCTCCGCCGCGTACGACCCGTACTCCAGCCCCCCGGCGTACCGGACCCACGACGCGTACGCCACCGTCTCCCCGGAGTCCTGGGGCCCCGTCTACGCGCCGCGTACCGCCGGGCCCGCGGTGCCGGAGGCGCCCCCCGCCGCCCTGTACGCCGTACAGGGCGTGCCCGGCGCACCGGGCGGACGCACCGTGCCGGTCTCGCCCGACGCGCCGACCGAGCCCCGCCTGCCGCGCACGCTGCCGGACACCCCGGTCGCCGGCACCCCCTGGGGCGGCACCGACGGCGGGCGGGAAGGCGGGAGAGAAGCCGGGCGCGGTACGGGCGGCCGGGCCGAGGCGCGGCGCGCGGCCCGGCGCAAGCGGGGCCCCGAACGCCCCAGGACCCAAGCCCTGCGCCGGCTGCTCCCGCAGGCCCTGGTCGTGGCCTTCCTGGCCGGTGGCACCTCCGCGTTCGTCGCCAACGACAAGGCGATCGAGCTCAGCGTCGACGGCAGACCGCGCACCCTGCACACCTTCGCGGACGACGTGACGGAACTGCTCGCCGACGAGGGAGTCGAGGTGGGCGCGCACGACATGGTCGCGCCGGCCCCCGGCACCGCCCTCGCCGCCGGGGACGAGGTCGCCGTGCGCTACGGGCGTCCGGTGCACCTCACCATCGACGGGGAGCGGCGCAGGGTGTGGACGACGGCGCACACCGTGGACGGAGCGCTCGGCCAACTGGGGGTGCGTGCGGAGGGCGCCCATCTGTCGGCCTCGCGCTCACGGCGTATCGGGCGCGAAGGGCTGGAGCTCGACGTACGGACCGAACGCGCGGTCACGATCATGGCCGACGGCCGGGCACGGACGATCCGCACCAACGCGGCGAGCGTCGCGGAGGCCGTGCGGGAGGCCGGGATCACCCTGCACGGACAGGACATGACCTCCGTACCGGCCGGGAGCTTCCCGCGGGACGGGCAGACGGTCACCGTCCTGCGGGTCACCGGGGCCAGGGAGGTCCGCGAGGAACGGATTCCGTTCGAGGTGCGGCGGGCGGACGACGACTCGCTGTTCAAGGGCGTCGAGGTCGTCGATCACCCCGGCAGGTACGGGGCGCGGCGCCTCACCTACACCCTGCGCACCGTCAACGGCGTCAGACAGCGGCCCCGGCTCGATGACTCCGAGGTGGTGCGGGAGCCGCAGCCCCGGCTGGTCAGGGTCGGCACGAAGTCGCATCCCCGGTCCCGCGGCGGCGCCGACCACCTGAACTGGGCGGGCCTCGCCGCCTGCGAGTCCGGCGGCCGGCCCGGCGCCGTGGATCCGTCCGGCACCTACGGCGGCCTCTATCAGTTCGACACCCGTACCTGGCACACGCTCGGCGGCAGCGGGCGCCCTCAGGACGCCTCGGCCGCGGAACAGACGCGCCGGGCCAAGAAGCTGTACATGCGCCGCGGGGCGACCCCCTGGCCGCACTGCGGACGGCACCTGCACCGCTGACAGCGTGCCGCCGGGCCGCGGCTGCGCGGCCCGGGTCCGGCCCCCCGTACCCTTGCCTCGTGACCAGCCCCACCTCCGACGCACTCCTGGGCCCCGCCGAGATCCGCGAACTCGCGGCCGTCCTCGGCGTACGGCCCACCAAGCAGCGCGGCCAGAACTTTGTGATCGACGCGAACACCGTGCGCCGCATCGTGCGGACCGCGGAGGTGCGGCCCGACGACGTCGTCGTGGAGGTGGGCCCCGGCCTCGGCTCGCTGACGCTCGGCCTGCTGGAGACGGCCGACCGGGTCGTCGCCGTCGAGATCGACGACGTCCTCGCGAGCGCGCTCCCGGCGACGGTCCAGGCCCGTATGCCGCAGCGTGCCGACCGTTTCGCGCTGGTCCACTCGGACGCCATGCAGGTCCGGGAACTGCCGGGCCCGCCGCCCACCGCGCTGGTCGCGAACCTCCCGTACAACGTCGCCGTGCCCGTCCTGCTGCACATGCTCGACACCTTCCCGACCATCGAGCGCACCCTCGTGATGGTCCAGGCGGAGGTCGCCGACCGGCTCGCCGCGCCGCCCGGCTCGAAGGTGTACGGCGTGCCGTCGGTGAAGGCGAACTGGTACGCGGACGTGAAGCGGGCCGGCTCCATCGGGCGCAACGTCTTCTGGCCGGCGCCCAACGTCGACAGCGGTCTCGTGGCGCTCACCCGGCGCCCCGAGCCGATCAGCACGACGGCCACGAAGCGCGAGGTGTTCGCCGCGGTGGACGCCGCCTTCGCCCAGCGCCGCAAGACGCTGCGCGCCGCCCTCGCCGGGTGGGCCGGTTCCGCGCCCGCCGCCGAGGCCGCGCTCGTCGCCGCCGGTATCTCGCCGCAGGCCCGCGGGGAGTCGCTGACGGTCGAGGAGTTCGTCCGGATCGCGGAGAACCGCGCGGCGGCGGACCGCGGCGACACCGGGCCGGGCCGGGCCGACGCCGTGAACGCCACCGGGAGCGACGCCCCCGAGCACGCCCCCGAGAACGAGGAGTCGACCCAGCCGTGACGGAGACGGTGACGGTACGCGTCCCTGCCAAGGTCAACGTCCAGCTCGCGGTCGGCGGCGCACGCCCCGACGGCTTCCACGACCTGGCCAACGTCTTTCTCGCGGTCGGCCTGTACGACGAGGTGACGGTCACCCCGGCGGACGAGCTGCGCGTCACCTGCGCGGGCCCGGACGCCGCCCAGGTGCCCCTGGACCGCACCAACCTCGCGGCCCGCGCCGCCCTGGAACTCGCCCGCCGCCACGGCATCGACCCCGCCGTCCATCTCCACATCGCCAAGGACATCCCCGTCGCCGGCGGCATGGCCGGAGGCAGCGCGGACGGAGCGGGCGCGCTGCTCGCCTGCGACACCCTGTGGGGCACGAACAGCTCGCGCGAAGAACTCCTCGACATCTGCGCCGAGTTGGGCAGCGATGTGCCGTTCTCCCTGGCGGGCGGGGCGGCGCTCGGCACCGGCCGGGGCGAGAAGCTGCGCCTCCTGGACGTCGGCGGGACCTTCCACTGGGTGTTCGCGATGGCCGAGCGCGGGCTGTCGACCCCGGCGGTCTTCCGGGAGTTCGACCGGATGAACGAGGGCGTCCGCGTCCCGGAGCCGGTCGCCTCGCAGGATCTGCTGGACGCGCTGGCGAAGGGTGACGCCGGAGCCCTCGCGCGCACCGTCTCCAACGACCTCCAGTCCGCGGCGCTCTCCCTCTTCCCTGCCCTCGCCGACACCCTCGCGGCGGGCCGCGCGGCCGGCGCGCTCGCCGCGCTCGTCTCCGGGTCGGGCCCGACCACGGCGTTCCTCGCGCCGGACGCGGAGTCCGCGCGGGTCATCGGCCGCGCCCTCCACGCCTCGGGCACCTGCCGCGCGGTGCGTGTCACGCAGTCCCCGGCGCCCGGGGCGACCGTGCTCGGCTGAGGGTGCGCGGAACGCGCGGCGGGGGACGCCCACCGCGCGGACTACCCTTGAGGGTCGATCGTCCGGTCGATCGTCCCCGTTGTTCAGGAGAGAAATGGCCGTCAACCTGGTCAATGTCGAGTCCGTCAGCAAGGTGTACGGCACCCGTGCACTGCTCGACGGTGTCTCCCTCGGCGTCAGCGAGGGCGACCGCATCGGCGTGGTCGGCCGGAACGGTGACGGCAAGACCACCCTGATCCGCATGCTCGCCCGGCTGGAGGAGCCCGACACCGGCCGTGTCACGCACTCCGGCGGCCTGAACGTCGGCGTGCTCACCCAGCACGACTCGCTCGACCCCACGGCCACCGTGCGCCACGAGGTCATCCGGGACATGGCCGACCACGAGTGGGCGGGCAACGCCAAGATCAGGGACGTACTGACGGGCCTCTTCGGCGGTCTCGACCTGCCCGGCTTCCCGCAGGGTCTCGACACCGTGATCGGCCCGCTGTCCGGTGGCGAGCGCCGCCGTATCGCCCTCGCGAAGCTGCTCATCGAGGAGCAGGACCTGATCATCCTCGACGAGCCCACCAACCATCTGGACGTCGAGGGCATCGCCTGGCTCGCCCAGCACCTGCGCGAACGCCGTTCCGCGCTCGTCTGCGTGACCCACGACCGGTGGTTCCTCGACCAGGTCTGCACCCAGATGTGGGACGTGCAGAAGGGCGCGGTCTACGAGTACGAGGGCGGCTACACCGACTACGTGTTCGCCCGGGCCGAGCGCGAGCGCATCGCCGCCACCGAAGAGGTCAAGCGGCAGAACCTGGTCCGCAAGGAGCTGGCGTGGCTGCGGCGCGGGGCGCCCGCCCGTACCTCCAAGCCGCGCTTCCGCGTCGAGGCCGCCAACGAGCTGATCGCCGACGTGCCGCCGCCCCGCGACAAGAGCGAGCTGATGAAGTTCGCCAACTCACGGCTCGGCAGGACCGTCTTCGAACTGGAGGACGTGACCGTGCAGGCCGGGCCCAAGGTGCTGCTCAAGCACCTGACCTGGCAGCTCGGTCCCGGTGACCGGGTCGGCCTCGTCGGCGTGAACGGCGCGGGCAAGACCTCCCTCCTGCGCGCCCTGGCCGAGGCCGCGCGCACCGAGGGCGAGAAGCAGCCCGCCGCCGGCCGGATCGTCACCGGCAAGACCGTCAAGCTCGCCTACCTCTCCCAGGAGGTCGGCGAACTCGACCCGAACTGGCGCGTGCTCCAGGCCGTCCAGGCCGTCCGCGACCGGGTCGACCTCGGCAAGGGCCGTGAGATGACCGCCGGGCAGCTGTGCGAGACGTTCGGCTTCAACAAGGAGAAGCAGTGGACGCCGGTCGGGGACCTCAGCGGCGGTGAGCGCCGACGGCTCCAGATCCTGCGCCTGCTGATGGACGAGCCCAACGTCCTCTTCCTCGACGAGCCGACGAACGACCTCGACATCGAGACCCTCACCCAGCTGGAGGACCTCCTCGACGGCTGGCCCGGCTCCATGATCGTGATCTCCCACGACCGCTTCTTCATCGAGCGGACCACGGACAACGTGTTCGCGCTCCTCGGCGACGGCACCCTGCGGATGCTCCCGCGCGGGATCGACGAGTACCTGGAGCGGCGCAAGAAGATCGAGGAGGTGGCCGCGGCCGCCGTGCTCGCCGCCGCTCCCGCCCCGGCGAAGGCCGCGTCGGCCGCCGACGCCCGTGCCGCGAAGAAGGAGCTCCAGAAGATCGAGCGGCAGCTCGACAAGATCTCCGAGAAGGAGACGAAGCTGCACGCCCAGATCGCCGACAACGCCACCGACTTCGGCAAGGTCGCCCAACTCGACGCCGAACTGCGCGAGTTGGCGGGCGAGCGGGAGGAACTGGAAATGCGCTGGCTGGAGCTGGCGGAAGACGCGTGATCCCCGGGGCCTGTCTGACGGACAGGCCCTGGAGGCAACCGCCTCTCGTGCGACATGCGGTGCCTCCCTCGCGGGGAGGCACCGCACGGCCGGCGCGCGCGTCCGGCACGTACGGCCCGTGTGAGGGGCGCGCAAGTGCCGCCGGGCGCCCCCGAGTTGTCGAGAGTGCCCCTTGGGTCGGCCGTCCCGGGCCGCTGAACTCGCCTTGCGTGCCCGGCGTGAAGAGCACGTGAAGACGCGTAACGGCGGCATCACAGCCCGGTCCTCCCTTGGGAACAGGGCGCGCACCGACCCCCTGCCCGCGCCCCCCGGAGTGATAGAAAGAGCGGTCTGAGAACAGTCTGAGATCCACCGGGCGAGGCGCGAATCGGGCGCCGCCGGTGGAGGGGTCACATCAGTGAAGAGGGGGACGCGCTGATGAGTCAGCCGCCGAGTCAGCCACCGCAGGGCGGTTTCGGAGCACCGCAGGACCAGCCGCCGACGGGTGGTGCCGGCGCCTCGCCGGACCCGCGGTCGCAGGGGGGTTTCGGGGCACCGCGGAGCACGCCCCCGAACACGCCTCCCGCGCCGCAGGGCACGCCCCCTCCTCCCGCGCAGCCGCCTCAGGCGCCCGCGCCCCAGAACACCCCGCCCGCCGGACCTCCGCAGCCCGGCTACGGATACCCGCAGCAGCCCGGGCCCTACCCGCAGCCGGGCCCGTACGGCCAGCCGCAGCAGCCCGGCCCGTACGGCCAGCCGCAGCAGCAGGGCCCCTACGGACAGTCAGGGTCGTACGGATACGGGCAGCAGCAGGGGTACGGCTATCCGCCCCAGGCGCCCTACCCGGGCGGACCCGGCACTCCGCAGCCCGGCGGTCCCGGCGGCGGCTCGAAGAACCCGTTCAAGGGGAAGCCCGCGCTCGTCATCGCCGCGGCGGTGGCGGGCCTGCTCGTCGTCGGCGGCACCGTGTGGGCCGTCACCGGCGGTGGTGACGACAAGAAGCCCGTCGCCGAGGAGAGCCCGAGCCACAGCCCGTCCGCGTCCGCGCCCGCCTCGGACGATCCGGTCAACCCCGGTGACGGCAGCGGTGACGGCGGCGAGGAGAACGACGACCTGAACGCCGGCCGCAAGGCGGGCGAGGCGAAGGTCCTCTGGTACAAGTCGGCGCCGGACGCGCCCGGTTCGGGCGCGGACGCCCCCGGGATGTGGATCACCGGCAAGGCGGCGGTGAAGGCGGCGTACAAGCAGCTCTTCGCGTTCGACGTGGGCGACGGCAAGCCCGCCTGGCCCGCGCTGACCTTCCCGCAGAAGATCTGCGCGGTCACCCCGCAGAAGACGGCCGACGACAAGGTCGTCATCGCCTACATGAGCGGCTCCGCCAGCAGCGCGAAGTGCAACCAGCTCCAGCAGGTCGACCTGAACACCGGAGCCAAGGGCTGGACCGCGCAGGTCGCGGAAGGCGACCTGTTCGACAGCACGATCTCGCTCGAACTGTCCATCACCGGGAAGACGCTGACGGTCGGCCGTTCGATGTCGGGAACGGCGTACGACGTCACCGGCGGCAAGAAGCTGTGGGACAAGAAGAAGTACGGCTCCGGCTGCTACCCGGCGGGGTTCGCGGGCGGCTCCAAGCTGCTGTCCGTCTCGTCCTGCGGGGCCGGCAGCAGCACCGAGCACGACGAGGTGCAGGAACTGGACCCGGCCACCGGCAAGGCCCGTTGGACGAAGAAGATCCCCAAGGGCTGGCGGGTCGGGCGTGCCTACTCCGTGGACCCGGTCGTGCTCTACCTGACGAACGACGCGAAGAAGAAGGTGAACATCACCGTCCTGAAGGACAACGGTGACGTGCGCTCCGAGCTCAAGAGCGACGACGGCTTCGCGCCCGAGTGCGGCTTCGCGATCCTCGACCGCGACCTGGCGGGCTGCTTCGGCGCCGTCGCCGACGCCGACACGCTCTATCTGCCGACCGAGGCGAAGACCGGCCCCAACGAGGTCGTCGCGTTCAACCTCGCGACCGGCAAGGAGAAGTGGCGCGTCAAGTCCCCGACGGACGCGACGATGATGCCGATGAAGACGGACGGCGGCGCGCTCGTCGCCTACGTCGCCGCGTCGTACGACGGTGGCGGCCGCGTCGTGTCGATCCCGACGGGCGGGACCGGCCACACACCCACGAAGCTGCTCCAGAACCCGCAGGGCACCGCGGCCATCGAGACCGGCTTCTACTCCAAGGCCGTCGACTTCGTGGACGGACGCTTCTACATCTCCACGACCCGGCTGACGGGCAACGACGAGGCGAAGGAGAAGCTGATGCTGGCCTACGGCAAGTGACCGACGCCCCCGCCCCGTTCCGTCGCGTCCCGCACGCGCACAGGCCCGCCGTCCCTTCGCATTCCGAGGTATTCACGTCATGAGTCAGCCTCCCCCGCCGCCGAACGAGCCCCCGAAGGGCTTCGGCGCACCGCAGGAACCCTCCCCGGGCTCTCAGCAGAGTCCGGGCGGGGCAGACCCCGAGCCCGGCGGTTTCGGCGCCCCGCAGGAGCCGTCCGCGCAGGGTTTCGGCGCCCCGCAGGAGCCGCCCGCCGGCGGTTTCGGTCCGCCGACTCCTCCGCACGCCGCCGCGGGCCCCGGCTACGGCTACCCCCAGACGCCCCCGCCGGCGTCCCCGCAGCAGCCGTACGGCTATCCGCAGACGCCGCCCCCGGGCCAGCCGGGCTACGGCTACCCGGGCCAGGCTCCGTACGGCACTCCGGGCCAGCCGCAGGCCCCGTACAACGCCGCCGGACAGCCGAGCCCGTACGGCTACCCGCAGCCGCAGACCATGCCGATGCAGCCGCAGGCCCCGCAGGCGAGCGGCGGGCGGAAGATCAACGCCCAGCTCCTCATCATCGTGGCGGCCGTGGTGGTCATCGCTCTGATCGTCGGCGGCGGTGTCATGTACTCGAAAAACTCCGGCGAGAGCAAGAAGCACGACGTCGGGAAATCGGGCGGCGTCACCGGCGGCGACGGCGACGACAAGGGCGGTGACAAGAAGGGCACCGACGGCGGGGAGAAGGTGCCGGCGAACACCAACTCCGACCTGCTCTTCCAGATCCCCGCTCCGGCCGTGCCGAAGGACATCAGCAGCGTGTCCACGTCCGGCTCCTGGCTCACCGACAAGGTGTACGCCAAGACCGGCAACGCCGAGATCAACGGCTACGACCCGAAGACCGGCGCCAAGACCTGGACGATCAAGCTCCCCGGCCCGGTGTGCCAGGCCAGCCTGCACAGCACGGACGCCAACCGCTCGGCGATCATCTACGAGCCGGCCATGCCCACCAAGGCGCAGCCCTCGCACGGATGCACCCAGCTCGCCGCGATCGATCTCGACGCGGGCGCGAAGCTCTGGACACGGACGATCAAGTCCGGTGACCAGGAGATCAACCTCGACAACGTGACGATCAGCGGGAACACGGTCGCCGCGGGCAGCACGGGCGGCGGCGGAGCGTTCGACATCTCCACCGGCAAGGCGCTGTGGGCGCCCAAGACGGGCGACAGCTGCTACGACTCCGGTTACGGCGGCGGCGCGAAGCTGGTCGCGGTCCGCAAGTGCGGCGAGTACGGCAGCACGCGCCAGCTCCACATCCAGACCATCGACCCGAAGTCCGGGAAGGTGATCTCCGAGTACAAGATGTCGCCCGGCATCGAGTACGCCAGCGTCGTCTCCACCGACCCGCTGGTCGTCGCGGCCGACGTCGGCGACTCCGCCGGTGACGGCAGCGGCATCTCGGACTTCTTCTCCATCGACAGCAAGACCGGCAAGCTGCGGGCGAAGATCTCGGCCCCGGGCAAGACGTACGCGGCCAAGTGCGACGGCATCACCAAGATCGAGTTCTGCAAGTCGCTCGCCGTCGGCAACGACAAGCTGTACATCCCGACCGAGGAGCACGACGGCTCCGGTGACTACAGCCGGACCAACGAGATCGTCGCCTTCGACCTGGCCACCGGGAAGCAGACCGGCCAGCGCGCGGACGCGGGCGACGGCTACAGCATCACCCCGCTGCGCATGGACGGCACCAGCCTCCTCGCGTACAAGCGGCCGCCTTACGACAAGGGCGGGCAGATCGTCAGCATCGACGGAACCTCCTTCAAGGAGACGACGCTGATGGAGAACCCGGCCACCCAGTCGACGCGTGACGCGGAGTCGAGCATGCTCCCGGACTACGCCGAGATCCTCTACGCCGACGGCCGGCTGTACATGTCCCAGGTCTACGCGGACAAGCCGACCTCCGCGACGGACAAGGCGTACCTGGCGATCGCCTTCGGAACGAAGTAACCGTCACCTTTCGAGTGAAGCAAAGTGATCATCTTCGAAAGAATGCGGTGATCGCTTCCCCGGATTGATTTGTCCGGGCCGAAACACCGCGTGCGGCCCCGTCCCTGGTCAGGGA